>NZ_JALPRY010000014.1:0-174635 GCF_023223505.1 Neorhizobium turbinariae | reverse complement strand
ATCCACAAACCGGGGCAGAGCTAAGCTGCTGAAAAGCCCGGATCTTCGGGGTTCTTTGCGCCTTTCGAAGGTCTTCCGGATTTTTTTGCAGGAAAGATGATTTTGGTGCTTGCGGGAAAGAAATCGCCTCTCTATAAGGGCGCCACAACGAAGCGCACGCGCCCTTCGTCTATCGGTTAGGACACCAGATTTTCATTCTGGGAAGAGGGGTTCGACTCCCCTAGGGCGTGCCACCTCTCCTTCTTCCAAGACATCATCTATTTTTGCTAAGCGCTTCGCGCTGCTCGCTTTTGTCCTTCTGAAAAAAGTGTCATTCGACGGTGTTTTTCGTACAGATTCCGCTTGCGGAGTGAAAGCTGCCTGACTATAAGGGCGCCACACACGAAGCGCACGCGCCCTTCGTCTATCGGTTAGGACACCAGATTTTCATTCTGGGAAGAGGGGTTCGACTCCCCTAGGGCGTGCCACTTCTCTCTCTCTCCAAGAAAAATCACTTAGCTTGCGCGAGCCGCGTCCAGCACGCGGAGCTGAATGCGGCGATTTCCCTGCCACTGGTCTGCGCTCAAGCAACCTGCCACATGGACCTGGCTACCGCGCGAATTGAGCAGCATGTTGCCGAGCGGCGTTTCAGCAGCACGGAACGCGATTCCTTCAAGCCGTGCGCCATCGGCAGCTTCCAGCGTAATCTTCACATGGGCGGTCCCGACGAGCCGAGCGTCCTTCAGGCGGTGCGCGGGAATCGCAAAGATCGGCTGCGAATGGCCCGAGCCATAAGGGCCCGCCTGTTCGAGCACGTCAAAGAGGTCCAGCGTAACGCCGGAGGCCGAAAGCGCGCCGTCGATCTTCAGTACGTGATTAGCGACAAGCGCCGGCACGCTCTCCCCCGACTTCTCCTCGAAGAAGGCACGCAGTCGCCCGAGATTCGCCCGCTCGACCGTGAGGCCCGCTGCCATGGCGTGACCGCCGCCCTTGACCAGCAGGCCTTCCTCGACGGCCGCACGTACCATGCGTCCCATGTCGAAGCCATTGATCGAGCGGCCCGACCCGGTTCCCTTGCCGGAAGGATCAAAAGAGATCGCGAAGGCTGGCCGCTTGAACTTCTCCTTCAGGCGCGCTGCGATGAGCCCGACGATTCCGGGGTGCCAGTTGTCGCGCGCCGCCACGATGACACAGGCATTCTCACCGGTGCCGTATTCAGCGAGCACTTCGGCCTCCGCTTCTGCAAGCATCGCCGCCTCCATGGCCTGCCGCTCGCGGTTGAGGTCGTCCAGACGCCCGGCAATCTCCTCAGCCTCGATCGCGTCATCAAGCGTCAGCAGTCGGCTTCCGAGAGCGGCGTCACCGATCCGGCCACCGGCATTTATCCGCGGCCCGACGAGGAACCCGAAATGATAAGGCGTCACGGGCCCGCCTAGACCCGCCTTGCGAAACAAGGCAGCTAGCCCTTGGTTGCCCATGTGGCGCGCGGCAAGCAGTCCCTTCACCACGTAAGAGCGGTTCAGGCCCTTCAGGGGCACAACGTCACAGACGGTGGCGAGCGCCACCAGATCAAGCCAGCCGAGTAGATCAAGAGACTTGGCGCGGGAATCACCCCGCTCGCGCATCAGCCGTGCCGCACCAACGAGCACCATGAAGACAACGCCGGCAGCACACAGATGCCCCTGCCCCGACAGATCATCCTCTCGGTTCGGGTTGACCAGCGCATGGCACGGCGGCAGCTCGTGGCTGAGTTGGTGATGGTCGATCACCACCACATCGCAGCCCTCGTCGCGCGCCGCAGCAAGCGCCTCATGGCTGGTTGAGCCGCAGTCGACGGTGACGATCAGGCCAGCACCATTGGCGATCAGCTGGCGGATGGCGGATGGATTGGGGCCATAGCCTTCGAATATGCGGTCCGGGATGTAGATTTCCGCCTCGACACCGAAATGCCGCAGGAAGCGGTACAGAAGTGCGGAGGACGAGGCGCCGTCGACGTCGTAGTCGCCAAAGATCGCTACTTTTTCCCCGCGGTCGATCGCGCGCGCCAGCCGGTTCACAGCCTTCTCGCAGTCGGTCAGGGTGTAGGGGTCCGGCATCAAGGCGCGGATGGTCGGGTTCAGGAAGGCCGGTGCGTCATCGAGCGATACGCCCCGCCCCGCCAGCACCCGGGCCACGAGTTCCGGAATACCGTGCACCTGCGAGATCGCCAGCGCGCGGTTTTGTGCCGCCTGGTCCAGGCGCGAGATCCAGCGCTGGTCACCGACGGAACGTTCGACATTGAGGAAAGCGCGCGGAACGGGATCCACCGTTTCCGCTGCCGGGGAAATTGCAGACACAAACTTGTTCATCGGCTGCTTCTACTGCATTTCCACGCAAAGCGGAATCGCTTTGCGTTTCTGCCGAGAAGCGCCAGTCGATCAGAGGTCCTTCGGCCGCTCGATGCGGATGACCTGCGGCTCGCCAACGAGATAGCTCTCGCTCTTGATCGCCTCGACCGCCTTGCGGATCGAATCTTCCATCGTCGCGTGGGTGACGAGGATAATGGTCTTTGCTGTTTCAGCAGTGTCCGGATTTGCGCGCTGGACGATAGATTCAAGCGAGATGGCGTTCTCGGCCATGCGTGCCGCAATGCTTGCGAAGACACCGGTCCGGTCAGCAACCGTCAGGCGGATGAAATATCCACCTTCATGGCTTTGCATCTGGGCGCGCTTATAGGGCGCCAGCGCAGCCGCTGGTGTGCCGAGCACCGGCACGCGCTGCGCGCCGGGACGGCTCTTGGCGATATCGGCAATATCACCCAGGACGGAAGATGCGGTAGCGTTGCCGCCGGCACCGGGGCCGACCATCAGAAGCTCGCCCAGGATGTCGGATTCGATGGCGACCGCATTCGTCACGCCATCGACCTGCGCGATGACGGAGTCGTAAGGCACCATGGTCGGATGAACGCGCTGCTCGATGCCGCTTTCGGTCCGTTGCGCAACGCCGAGGAGCTTGATGCGGTAGCCGAGGTCTGACGCCGCGCGGATATCCTCAATCGAAATATTGGTGATGCCTTCGAGATAGATCTCGTCGGCGGCAATCTGCGTTCCGAAGGCAAGCGTCGTCAGGATCGCGAGCTTGTGGGCGGTGTCATTGCCTTCGATGTCGAAGGCAGGATCGGCTTCCGCATAACCAAGCCGCTGCGCCTCCTTGAGGCAGTCGGCAAAGGACAGGCCTTCCTTCTCCATCCGGGTCAGGATGTAGTTGCAGGTGCCGTTCATGATCCCGTAGACGCGGGAGACAGTGTTGCCTGTCAGCGACTCGCGCAGCGCCTTGATGACCGGGATGCCGCCGGCAACCGCTGCCTCGAAATTGAGGAGTGCGCCCTTCTCTTCGGCGATCTTGGCAAGTTCGACGCCGGAGGCTGCGAGCAATGCCTTGTTGGCCGTCACCACATGGAGACCGCGCTCCAATGCGGCGCGAACCGAGTTCGCCGCGGCGCCTTCGGCACCGCCGACGAGCTCCACGAAGACATCGATATCGGCTTCGCGGGCCAGTTGCTCAGGCGTATCAAACCACTGGATGCGGGAGATGTCGATGCCGCGGTCACGCGTCCTGTCGCGCGCCGTGACGGCAGTGATCTCGATGGCACGGCCGCAGGTCGTCGCAAGTTCGTTCGCGCGGTTCTGGATGATCCGAACGAGTGAGGCACCCACGGTGCCGAGACCCGCAATGCCGACCTTCAGGGCATCTGCCATGGTTTTTCTTCCTGCTTGCTTGGGAGGCGGTGGCTCCGGGCGAGCCACCGGGGGGTAGGTTTGTCTAGTTCAGCGACGCGTGTTGAGCGAGATCACGTTGTGCATCGTATCATCGGCCGTCGAGAGGAACTTCTTGATGTTGCGCGCAGCCTGGCGGATGCGATGCTCGTTCTCAACGAGTGCGAGGCGGACATAGTCATCCCCCTGCTCGCCGAAACCGACGCCAGGAGCAACCGCAACATCAGCCTTCTCGACGAGGAGCTTGGAGAATTCCAGGCTGCCGAGATGGCGGAACTTTTCGGGGATCTTCGCCCAGGCAAACATGGTCGCAGCCGGCGGCGGCACTTCGAAGCCTGCCTTGCCGAAGCTTTCCACCATCACGTCGCGGCGACGCTTGTAGACGTTGCGCACCTCGGCGATATCAGAGCCGTCGCCGTTCAGAGCATGCGTGGCGGCCACCTGGATTGGCGTGAAGGCACCGTAGTCCAAGTAGGACTTCACGCGCGTCAGTGCCGAGATCAGCCGTTCGTTGCCAACGGCAAAACCCATGCGCCAGCCGGGCATCGAAAACGTCTTCGACATGGACGTGAATTCAACGGTCACATCCATTGCGCCGGGAACTTCCAGAACGGATGGCGGCGGCGCGTCGTTGAAGTAGATTTCCGAGTAGGCAAGGTCCGACAGCACGATGATGTCGTGCTTCTTTGCAAAGGCGATGACGTCCTTGTAGAAGTCGAGCGTCGCAACGTAAGCTGTCGGGTTCGACGGATAGTTGAGGATCAGTGCCAGCGGCTTCGGAATCGAGTGCCGAACTGCACGTTCCAGCGGCGGGAAGAAGCTCTCGTCCGGCTCCACGGACATGGAGCGGATTACGCCACCTGCCATCAGGAAGCCGAAGGCATGGATTGGATAGGTCGGGTTCGGGCACAGGATGACGTCGCCGGGCGCCGTGATCGCCTGCGCCATGTTGGCGAAGCCTTCCTTCGAACCCAGTGTCGCAACGACCTGGGTTTCCGGGTTGAGCTTCACGCCGAAGCGGCGGGCGTAATATGCAGCCTGCGCGCGGCGCAGCCCCGGAATGCCCTTGGATGAAGAATAACGGTGGGTGCGCGGGTCCTGGACCACTTCGCACAGCTTGTCCACGATCGCCTTGGGCGTCGGAAGGTCCGGGTTGCCCATGCCGAGATCGATAATGTCGGCGCCACCCGCTCGCGCGCTCGCTTTCAAACGGTTGACCTGTTCGAAAACGTAGGGCGGCAGGCGCCTGACTTTATGAAACTCTTCCATAGCTCCCTCGGGCTCAGTGTGACGAGATGCAAAGGCGCGCGTTGCTTCACGCACCGGCGCATCTTAAGCGATTTGTGCTTTGCGACCAAACAGAGCGAAAGGCAAGCCCCAATTACCGGGCATTTCAGCGTGCGATGTTGGCCTGCGCTTCCTTGCCATGTTCGGCGGCGAGCTTGCGATACTCCGCCACCCGGCGATTGTACTCAGCCTCGGAGATGGAGCCGTTCTGGCGGGCCCGCGCCAGGCTAGCGAGCCGCGGCTCGGTCTTCTGGTAGTCGTCGTCCTCGATCTGCTCCGCAGCAGCACGCAAAGTCGGGCTGAAGGTCGGATAGACGCCGGTATTCCGCTTGACGATGGGGCCTGGAGGCGGTGCCGCGCTGCTCTGGGTGATTACAGCTGGAGGCGGCGTGTTGGGAATACCGTCATCGAGAGCAAAGCTCTGGCTGTTGCAGCCCGACAGCAAAGGCGCACAGGCAGCCATGACCAGAAGCGACGAGCCAACCCTTGCCTGCCTCAGTTTTTCCATCTCAACAACCTACCTAACCGAGTCGCCGGATCCGTCCCTGAAGCGCCGGCCGCTGGACTTGTATTCACTTTCGGGGACAATGTACAAACGAAAACAGCCGACAACCAGTGGGGAGGCCACGCGTGGCGGAAAAGACCGAGGATAAAGGGGCGGCTGGACAGGGTTTCCCAGGCTTTGATCCCCGGTCGGTCGAGGCCTACGTGGTCAAGGATCCGCAGACGCTGGCCATGAACCTTGCGCGCGCCGCAGAAAACCTCGGCAAGGCTGCATCTGAATGGCTCGGGCCCCGCGAGCGCGGCGAAATCCGCAATCCCGATACCAACCCGCTGAACGACCTGGTGAAGACGCTCTCCGCCGTCACCGAATACTGGATGGCGGACCCGAAGCGGACGCTCGAGGCGCAGACGCTTCTTTTCTCAAGCTATATGGGCATCTGGACGCGGACGTTGAACCAGTTCAGCGGGGTTCCGGTCGAAGCCGAGGCGCCGACCCAGGATAAGCGGTTCGCCGACGAAGACTGGATCAAGAACCCGTTCTTTGCACTGCTGCGGCAGGTCTACCTCGTCACCGCATCCTGGGCTGAAAAACTCGTCGATGAAGCCGAGGGACTGGATGCGCATACGAAGCACAAGGCCGCCTTTTATGTGAAGCAGATCACGGCCGCTCTGTCTCCCGCCAACTTCGCCGTCACTAATCCGGAGGTTTACCGCGAGACAGTCGCCACCAATGGTGCCAATTTTGTCGCTGGCATGAAGATGCTTGCCGAAGACATCGCTGCCGGCCGTGGTGAGTTGCGGCTTCGCCATACCGATTCCACGAAGTTCGCCATCGGCCGCAACATCGCCCTCACCCCTGGCAAGGTGATTGCCCAGACCGAAGTCTGTGAGGTCCTTCAATACGAAGCGAGTACAGACACGGTGCTGAAGCGCCCGCTCCTCATCTGCCCGCCATGGATCAACAAGTTCTACATCCTCGATCTCAACCCGGAAAAAAGCTTCATCAAGTGGTGCGTCGACCAGGGCCATACAGTCTTCGTGATCTCCTGGGTCAACCCGGATGAACGCCACGCAAAGAAGGACTGGGAGTCCTACATGCGCGAAGGGATCGACTTCGCACTGGAGACGGTCGAAAAGGCAACGGGCGAGAAGAAGGTCAATGCGGTTGGTTATTGCGTCGGCGGCACCTTGCTCGCAGCGACCCTCGCCTACCACGCCAAGACCAGGAACAGCCGCATCGCGTCCGTCACCTTCCTGACCACCCAGGTTGATTTCGAACACGCGGGCGATCTCAAGGTCTTCGTCGACGAAGAACAGCTCGAGGCGGTCGAGAAGCAGATGGAATCGGTGGGCTACCTCGACGGCTCGAAGATGGCGACAGCCTTCAACATGCTGCGCGCTTCGGAACTTATCTGGCCCTACGTGGTCAACAACTACCTCAAGGGCCAGGAGCCGCTGCCCTTCGACCTGCTGCACTGGAATTCAGACTCGACACGCATGGCGGCAGCCAACCATGCCTTCTATCTGCGCAACTGCTACCTCAACAACGCATTGAGCAAGGGCGAGATGAAGCTGGGGGATAAGGTGATCTCGCTCAAGGACGTCAAGATCCCGGTCTACAATCTCGCCACCCGCGAGGACCACATTGCGCCGGCAAAGTCTGTCTTCCTCGGTTCGGGGCTGTTCGGTGGTCCGGTTGATTTCGTGCTGTCCGGCTCCGGCCACATTGCCGGCGTCGTCAATCCGCCAGCCAAGCAGAAGTATCAGTTCTGGGTTGGCGAGAAGCCGACGGGCTCCTATGAGGACTGGCTGGCGAAGGCGGAGGAAACCAGGGGCTCCTGGTGGCCGCACTGGCACGCCTGGGTGGAAGGGAAGGATGCGACGCGCGTGCCGGCCCGCAAACCCGGCGGCTCCGCCTTGAACGCAATCGCCGATGCGCCCGGCACCTACGTTCTGGAGCGCGTCTGAGACGTCACCAATTGGCGATACATTCCGGCGCCAGACCGAGCCTCTCCTCGACCCGTCGTTCACCGAAAGGAAATGCAGAAACCTGCTCCCTTTTGATGGACGAGACGGGCCCGGCTGTTTTATGAACAAGAAGATTACGAGAGAAGAACAATGGTCAACTATATCGAAGCCGTATCCGCACCCATGAAGAACACGGGTGCGATCCGTCTTTACGACCCGGCGACGGATTTTGCGGGCATGCGTAAGGCGTGCCTGCTGACGGCACGCTGCCTGGATGAACTGGCTGCGATCATCCAGCCTGGCGTCACAACAAGCGCAATCGACCGGTTCGTGTTCGAGTTCGGCATGGATCACGGCGCGCTGCCGGCGACGCTGAATTACCGTGGCTACAAATATTCCGTCTGCACCTCCATCAACCACGTGGTCTGCCACGGCATGCCGGAAGACAAGCCGCTGCGCGAAGGCGACATCGTCAACATCGATGTGACGTATATCCTCGACGGCTGGCATGGCGACTCGAGCCGGATGTATCCCGTCGGACAGATCAAGCGCGCCGCCGAACGGCTGCTGGAAGTTACCTATGAGTGTCTGATGCGCGGCATCGCCGAGGTAAAGCCCGGCGCCCGCATCGGCGCGATCGGCCAGGCGATCCAGACTTATGCCGAAGGCGAACGCTGCTCGGTGGTGCGCGATTTCTGCGGCCATGGCGTTGGACGGCTGTTCCACGATTCGCCGAACATCCTGCACTATGGGCGCGCCGATGAAGGTCCGGAAATCAAGGAAGGCATGATCTTCACGATCGAGCCGATGATCAATCTCGGCAAGCCGCATGTGAAGGTGCTTTCTGACGGCTGGACAGCCGTTACACGCGACCGCTCGCTTTCGGCGCAATACGAGCACGCGATTGGCGTGACGGCGACCGGCTGCGAAATCTTCACCTTGTCGCCTGCCGGTCTGGACCGGCCGGGCCTGCCGCCGCTGACGAGCTGACATGGCGAAACGTCCAGCCCCGCCGCCGGACGTACAAACCTCCCTGCTGGAGGATGAGCGAGGCTTTTTCGCCGAGCAGGTGATCAAGCCGAAGGGCAGCAAGAAAGCGCCTGCTGCCGTCAAGCCCGACGCAGCCGTTCACTATCACGGCCATCGCGACCGCGTGCGCGCCAAGTATCGCGAGCATGGTGACGCGGCGCTTGCCGACTACGAGATCCTCGAGCTTTATCTTTTCCGCTCGATCCCGCAGCGGGACACTAAGCCCTTGGCGAAAGCCCTGCTCGAACGTTTCGGCACTCTCGCAGGCGTGTTTGGAGCACCGATCTCCCTCCTGCAGGAGGTGAAGGGCGTTGGCGAAGGTGTTGCCGTCGACCTGAAACTGGTCGCCACGGTGGCGCAGCGGATGCTGAAAAGCGGCGTCCGCAACAAGCAGGTCCTCAGTTCCTGGTCGTCGGTCATCGACTACTGCCAGGCTGTCATGGCCTACGAGACGCGCGAGCAGTTCCGCATCCTGTTTCTCGACAAACGCAATGTTCTGATTGCCGACGAGGTGCAGGGACAGGGTACGGTGGACCACACGCCAGTCTACCCCCGCGAGGTGGTGAGGCGCGCGCTCGAACTTTCGGCCACCGCAATCATTCTAGTGCACAATCATCCAAGTGGCGACCCGACCCCGTCTCGCGCTGATATCGACATGACGAAAACCATCGCCGACACGGCAAAACCGCTTGGCATCACCGTCCACGATCATATCATTATCGGCAAGGACGGCCACGTCAGCCTCAAGGGCCTGCGGCTTTTCTAGTTGCGCGCATAGATAAGGCGCCACCCTCGGCCGTGTATCGCCCAGACTTGAAACACTGTGTCTACGTCTTTGTTATTGCAGTGCATCGTCGGCAATCAAACCTTTAGGAAAGATTGCTAGACAAGAACCGACAACCTCGCTGGCAGCGAGAAGTGAGCGGAGCATTTTCATGAACCATTACGACCTCATCGTCGTCGGCAGCGGCCCCGCTGGCCGGCGCGCAGCCATTCAGGCCGCAAAACTTGGCAAAAAGGTTGTGGTGATCGAACAGGGAAAACGGGTCGGCGGTGTTTCGGTCCACACCGGAACGATCCCGTCCAAGACCCTTCGCGAGACCGCCTTGAACCTCACCGGCTGGCGCGAACGCGGGTTTTACGGTCGCGCCTACCGCGTCAAGCAGGAGATCAGCGCCGATGACCTGCGCCGCCGGCTGCTGATCACGCTGGACCACGAGGTCGAGGTGCTCGAACACCAGTTCGCCCGCAATCGTGTACAGCACATCCGCGGCACCGCGAGCTTCGTCACACCGGATACGCTGGAGATTTTGAAGGACGATGGGGAGACGATGCACGTCGCCGGCACTTCGATCCTGCTCGCCGTCGGCACCAAGCCGTTCCGCCCGGACTACATTCCATTCGATGGCAAGTCGGTGATCGACAGCGACGAGTTGCTGGATATCGAAGAGTTGCCGCGTTCCATGGTCGTCATCGGCGCGGGCGTCATCGGCATCGAATATGCGACGATCTTCTCGGCGCTCGATACCGCCGTCACGGTCATCGATCCGAAGACGACGATGCTCGACTTCATCGACAAGGAAATCATCGAAGACTTCACCTACCAACTGCGCGACCGGAACATGAAGCTGCTTCTCGGGCAGCGAGCGGAGAAGGTGGAGCGCCTACCCGATGGCAAGGTTTCCGTGAAGGTCGATTCCGGCCGCACCATCGTTACCGACATGGTGCTGTTTGCCGCCGGCCGCATGGGTGCCACCGAGTCGCTCAACCTGCCAGCCGCGGGACTGGAAGCAGACAGCCGCGGACGCCTGAAGGTGAACCCGGAAACGTTCGAGACCTCGGTGAAGGGCATCTTCGCCGCAGGCGACGTCGTCGGCTTCCCGAGCCTTGCCTCCACCTCCATGGAGCAAGGCCGCATCGCCGCGCGCGTCGCCGTGGGCGAGATCGCCATGGAGCCGCAGAAATATTTCCCCTACGGCATCTACGCCGTCCCGGAGATCTCCACCTGCGGCCTCACCGAAGAAGAAATGAAGGAGCGTGGCATCCCGTATGAGTGCGGGATCGCGAGGTTCCGCGAAACGTCGCGCGGCCATATTATGGGCCTCGACACCGGCATGCTGAAGCTGATCTTTTCGCTGAAGACCCGCCGCCTTCTCGGCGTCCATATCGTCGGTGAAGGCGCGACCGAGCTCGTCCATATCGGCCAGGCGGTGCTGAACCTCAAAGGCACGGTTGAGTATTTCGTCGAAAATACCTTCAACTACCCAACGCTTGCCGAAGCCTACAAGATCGCCGGCCTTGATGCGTGGAACCGCATGGGCGTCGGCCCGAAGGAAGCGCCGGTCGCGACGGCACAGTCCACCGATTCGACGGCAACACCCCTGCCCGACAAACCGGCACCGGCGAAGGCAAAACTTGCCGCCTCCAAGTGAGGCGGCTCCAGCCGAACAGGTCAGCCCTGACCGATATGCAATAAAAAAGCCGCCTGAAAAGGCGGCTTCTTTTTTTGAGATCCAGAAGGATCGATATCAGCGCGAATAGAATTCGACGACGAGATGCGGTTCCATGACGACTGCATACGGAACGTCCGAAAGGCTCGGAACGCGAACGTAGGTTGCCGTCATCTTGTTGTGGTCGGCATCGATGTAGTCCGGAACGTCGCGCTCAGCGAGCTGAACAGCTTCGAGAACCGAAACGAGCTGCTTCGACTTCTGGCGAACTTCGATAACGTCGCCCGGCTTGCAGCGGTAGGAACCGATGTTGACCTTGACGCCGTTGACGGTGACGTGACCGTGGTTGACGAACTGACGAGCAGCCCAAACGGTCGGAACGAACTTTGCGCGATAGACGATGGCGTCCAGGCGGGATTCGAGCAGGCCGATCAGGTTCTCCGACGTGTCGCCCTTGCGGCGGTTGGCTTCGTCGTAGATCGCACGGAACTGCTTTTCACGAACGTCGCCGTAGTAGCCCTTCAGCTTCTGCTTGGCGCGCAACTGCACGCCGAAGTCCGAAAGCTTGCCCTTGCGGCGCTGGCCGTGCTGGCCCGGGCCGTATTCGCGACGGTTTACCGGGGACTTCGGACGGCCCCAGATGTTTTCGCCCATGCGGCGATCAATTTTGTACTTGGACGATTCGCGCTTGCTCATCGCATTTCCTTCTCAACAGTTAGACCAGCATGTTCACACAGGCTGGATGGAGGAAACACGCCCTCCTCTGAGATCTTCAAGAAGAACTCTGACAGGCCTCTCACGAAAGCGATCGGAGAAGACCACGGGACATGTCAAATAAAACACCGGGCGTTTCCACCCGGCGTTGGGCGGGTCTTTAGGCCGATGTCCGGCAATTGTCAACAGCGGCTCTCATTCGGCCGCAACGCGCTGCTCACCATCGTCTGGCGCGTCCGCACTGCCAGGCGCCGTTTCGGCCTGCAGGTCGGGAAACGCAACGATGCGCTTGCCGGCAAAATCGGTGTGGACGACGATCAGCCCCTGCTCTTCGAAGTAGCCGAGCAACCGGCGGGCCCGGCGGGCCGAATGGGTGCCGTAAGCACGTGCAATCTTCGCATCGGACGGGCAGACCTCGCCGCAGATCGCGGCCTTCGCCATCATCAGGAACACGCCCTGCAGGTCGTCGGAGACGTTGGCGGAGAGTGACAAGGCGGTCGCCCATGCCTCCCCTGCCGCGGTTTCCGGATCGACGCCTGAGCGTGCGACTGCCGCCCGCCGGCGAAACTCGGACAGTGAGAGCGGAGGCCCCGGCAAGCGACGCATGCGCGCCCGAACCAGGAAATCCTGGTAGAGCACCGAGTCTGTCCGGTAACCCGATTGAGGGTCATCGAGGATTTCGGAGAGGACAGCGCTAAGCCGCTCCTCACGCTCCTCGGCCGTTAGTTCCGGTTGCGCGACGCGCGGTTCCTGCGGTGCTGGCGTTGCCGCCGGCGCCGACCGCGTCAGTTCAGCAAGAATATCCGTTGTCGGGCGCGGCGCCGGCGCATGCCGACGCACCATCACCGGCCGCGTGAATTCTTCCGGATCTGGCGTAAAGATCAAATCTTCGACGTCCTGCGGTGCGTCGGGCAGCGGCATGAGCTTGGGGCTCGATGAGCGCGCGGACGTCTCTACCGGGCCAATCACGATGGGCAACGGGCGCCGCGACAATGCTGGACCGAGGGCTACGAAGTTGCCTCGCTTCAGGTCACGGAACATTTCCGCCTGGCGCCGATCCATGCCGAGAAGATCCGCAGCACGCGCCATGTCGATATCAAGGAAGGTACGGCCCATCAGGAAGTTTGACGCCTCTGCCGCGACATTCTTGGCAAGCTTCGCCAGGCGCTGCGTGGCGATGACACCCGCCAGCCCGCGCTTGCGTCCACGGCACATGAGGTTGGTCATCGCGCCGAGCGACATCTTGCGGGCATCTTCCGAGACATCGCCGCCAACGGAGGGCGCAAACATCTGCGCCTCATCCACCACGACAAGCACCGGATACCAGAAGTCACGATCGGCATCGAAGAGACCGTTGAGGAAGGCGCCGGCAGCGCGCATCTGTTCCTCGAGATCAAGACCTTCCAGCGTCAATACGCAGGACACCCGGTGCTGACGAATGCGGTTAGCGATCCCTGCGAGCTCTGCCTCGGTGCGCTCGCCATCGACCACGACATGTCCGAACTTGTCGGCGAGCGTGACGAAATCCCCTTCGGGATCGATCACCACCTGCTGCACCCACGGCGCCGACTGCTCCAGCAGACGCCGCAGCAGGTGGGATTTACCGGATCCGGAATTGCCCTGCACCAACAGACGGGTCGCCAGAAGCTCTTCGATATCGAGCTTGGCCGGGTCTCCGCCGGACACAATTCCCATATCGATGCCGACTTGCAATGAATGTCCTCGCGTCTTGTCCATGGGCGGTGACCAAGTCACCGCGGGAGCGGCTTCATAACAGAGAAATGGATTCGTTTCGCTGCCTGATCCCGAAAATGCACAGTCTTTCGTGTCAGGCTGTGGCGCGCTTGAAGCCGACCGACAGAAGCCCCGCCCCGATCATCAGCGATCCGCCGGTGCGGTTGACGATGCGCTGCACCTTCGGCTTACGGATGTGATTGCGCGCCATGGCGGCCAGCAGACCGTACAAGGTGGCGTTCAGCGTCGCGAGCGTCAGGAAGGTCGCCTCGAAGATCAACATCTGCATGAAGAGCGGTTTCGTGAGGTTGAGGAACTGCGGAAGGAAGGCCACGAAGAAGACGATGCTTTTCGGGTTCAAGGCAGTCACGGCATAGGCATGGAGGAAGATGCGGAACGGCCTTGCCTCGGCGGTTTCCACGGCTTCTGTGTTCTGCTCGGAGACCGGCGCGCGCCAAAGCTTGATGCCGAGATAGATGAGGTATGCGGCCCCAAGCCACTTCAGGATGGTGAAGAGCATCGCCGATGTCGCCAGCAACGCCCCGAGCCCCAACATGGACGCCGTCATGGCGGTGAAATCGCCAAGCGCCGTACCGGCAACGGTTGCCGAAGCGACCCTGCGGCCGTGGGTCAGGGCATAGGAGATGACGAGCAGGATCGTCGGGCCCGGAATAGCGAGCAGCACCGCGGACGCCGCGACAAAAGCGAGCCAATGTTCAAGTGACATCGAATTCTCTCCAGCGAGTCTTCATCATCAAGCCAGTCTCGCGACGGCGTACCAAGATCAGATTATGTGCGCAGGCCAAATCCCTGCATCAGGCGGCGCGTTGAGAAATCCGGCTGGCCCGAGGTGAAGACGGCAAAGTCATAGTTATCCGGGTGCTCAGCCCCCTCGACCGCCGGCACCTTGCGTCGTGCCTGTCGCGCGATCGCTTCCGCCGGGTCGATCCAATCCACGGGCCAAGGCGCCAGCCGACGAAAGACATTCGCCATGAAGGGATAGTGGGTGCAGGCGAGCACGACGATGTCGGTCTTACGGCCGTCGTTCTCAATGAAGCAGGGCGAAATCTCCGCCATGACCGCCTCATCCGACACCGTCTCGCCCCGGATATAAGCTTCCGACATGCGGGCGAGGTTTTCGGAGCCGACCAGGCGCACATGGCACTGGCTCGCAAAGGACTGGATGAGGTCTCGGGTATAGGCGCGCTTCACGGTGCCAGGGGTTGCCAGCACCGAAACGAGGCCGGAGCGGCTGCGTTCAGCCGCGGGCTTGATTGCCGGCACTGTGCCGACAAAGGTCATGGTGGGAAAGGCTTCCCGCAGATCCGCGCCTGCCAGCGTAAACGCCGTGTTGCAGGCGATGACGCAGACTTCCGGATCGTACTCGGCAAGCAGCTTTTCAAACAGCGTCAGGATGCGGCTGCGCAGCGCCGGCTCCTCCCAGCCGCCATAAGGAAACCCCGCATCATCGGCGACATAGATGAAGCCCCGCTCAGGCATCAGCACGCGCGCTTCGCGCAGAACCGTCAGCCCCCCGATGCCGGAGTCGAACATCAGGACGGGTTTCAGCTCAGGCTTCGGCGTCATCTGCCTTGCTCGTTTCTGCCGCGCTCGGCTCCTGGTCCCCCGGCTTTTCCTGCTTCGGCCAGCGACGCGGGAAACGATCCAGCGAATTGATCACACCGCGAAAGACGCTGATTTCCTGCTCGGTAAAGCCACGCCTTGAGATGACGGCGCGCAGGTTGTCGACCATGCGCGGTTTCTTTGACGGCGGGTGGAAGTAGTTGCGGGCGTCCAGCGCCTCTTCCAGATGCTCGAACAGGCCAAGCACCTGCTCCTTCGTCGAAGGCCGCTGCTCGATTGGGAGAAAGGCTGTTTCGGCAAGATCTTCAAGGCCGGACTTCATCCACTCATAGGACATGAGGAGCACGGCTTGGGCGATATTGAGCGAGGCGAAGGCCGGATTGACCGGAAACGTTACGATCTCGTCGGCCAGCGCAACTTCTTCATTCGTCAGGCCCCAGCGCTCGCGGCCAAAGAGGATGCCTGTCTTTTCACCCGCGCGGAATTTCTGCCGCAGCGTCTCGGCCGCCGTCACCGGCGATCGGACCGGCTTGAAGCCGTAGCGTTCACGGGCCGTCGTCGCATACACGAAATTGAGGTCCTTGATTGCCTCTTCGAGCGTCTCGTAAACCTTGGTGCCGTCGATGACGTGGTCAGCCTTGGAGGCCGCCGACCGCGCCTTTTCGCTTGGCCAGCCATCACGCGGGTTCACGAGCCGCAGTTCCGCGAGGCCAAAATTGGCCATGGCGCGCGCCACCATGCCGATATTCTCGCCAAGCTGGGGTTCGACCAGAATGATGGCCGGGCCTTCGGCAATAAGTTCGCGCTCGCTGTTGGTGCCTGACATGATCGTCCACTTCTGCAAATTGTGCGACCGCAATAGCCCCAGCCCCGGCAGCGCACAACCCTTGGCAGACGAGACAAGCGGCATCGCAGGCCGCCAGCCCATCTGCCGCCTACGCTGCGCAAGCGGTAGAGAGGGTCATTCGCCCTTGGCGATGGACTCCATTTCCTCGATGACGGAATCGCGCTCGTTTTCGACAACCCGGTGAATGTCATCAATCACCGGCCGGCCATCTTCCTCGATAACGTCGAAATGAACCTCGCTGGTGCTGTCCTTTACTTCCGCCTCATCGATGCACGTCCACATCTTGAAGGTCACCGTCACGTCCGTCATGCCATTGGCGGCTGGCGCTGGGTTTATCGCAATGTCCTTCAATGGGCAGCCATCCTGCGAACTGGTGATGACATCATAGCCGAAAGGATCACCCGGCTCGTTGTTCTCCGTGTCATAGGCCGGATGCTTGGATGCCTCCGCATAGGCGGCCTGGAAGCGCTTGCTGAAAAGGCGCGCCAGCGGCTCCTTGTCGAAGATGAACTTCCAGTCGCTTTCGTTGGAATTCCAGTTGTCTTCGGTGACCTTCATCACCTCCTTGACCGGATCGGTGGCGTCGGCGGCCAGCAACATGGTCGAGACAAGAGAAAGCGCGAGGGCGAGCGGCAAAATCCGCATGATCGAGATCCGGTGGTTCGAGAGCGATTGCGCGGACATTAGCCCCGGTTTGTGGTTTGGCAAGGGCAATCGTCAGGCGCGGGCAGAAGGTGGAAATAACCCGCGCCGCGGCAGGATTTTTGGGCCGCGAATGCCTTTGCGTTCCGTGCCCGCGATGCTATAGCGCACGCACCATGTCCACCACGACGGGATCAACGGTCCCGCGACAGACTGTAAGAGGAAACCAATGCAAAAGATCAAGGTAGCCAATCCCGTCGTCGACCTCGACGGCGATGAGATGACCCGCATCATCTGGCAGCTCATCAAGGACAAGCTGATCCTTCCCTACCTCGATCTGGACATTGAATATTACGACCTGTCTGTCGAGAACCGCGATGCGACCAACGACCAGGTCACCATCGACGCCGCCCATGCGATCAAGAAGCACGGCGTTGGCATCAAGTGCGCAACCATCACGCCGGACGAAGCCCGCGTGAAGGAATTCGGCCTGAAGGAAATGTGGAAGAGCCCGAACGGCACGATCCGCAACATCCTCGGCGGCGTGATCTTCCGCGAGCCGATCATCTGCAAGAACGTTCCGCGCCTCGTCCCGGGCTGGACGCAGCCGATCGTTGTCGGCCGTCACGCCTTTGGTGACCAGTACCGCGCCACCGACTTCAAGTTCCCGGGCAAGGGCAAGCTCACCATCAAGTTCGTTGGTGAAGACGGCACCGTCATCGAAAAGGACGTCTTCAACGCTCCGGGCGCTGGCGTCACCATGGCGATGTACAACCTGGACGACTCGATCCGCGAATTCGCCCGCGCCTCGATGATGTATGGCCTGATGCGCAAGTGGCCGGTCTACCTGTCGACCAAGAACACCATCCTCAAGGCCTATGACGGCCGCTTCAAGGACATCTTCGAAGAAGTCTACCAGACCGAATTCAAGGCGAAGTTCGATGAAGCCGGCATCACCTACGAGCACCGCTTGATCGACGACATGGTTGCAGCCGCCCTGAAGTGGTCCGGCGGCTACGTCTGGGCCTGCAAGAACTACGATGGCGACGTTCAGTCCGACACCGTTGCGCAGGGCTTCGGCTCGCTCGGCCTGATGACCTCGGTTCTGCTGACCCCGGACGGCAAGACGGTTGAAGCCGAGGCAGCTCACGGCACGGTTACGCGTCACTACCGCCAGCACCAGAAGGGCCAGGAAACCTCGACGAACTCGATCGCGTCGATCTTCGCCTGGACGCGCGGCCTCGCACACCGCGCAAAGCTCGACGACAACGCCGAGCTTGCCCGCTTCGCCTCGACGCTCGAAAAGGTTTGCGTCGACACCGTCGAATCCGGCTACATGACCAAGGACCTTGCGCTCCTCATCGGTCCGGATCAGCCGTGGCTCTCCACGACGGCCTTCCTCGACAAGATCGACGAAAACCTGAAGGCCGCAATGGCTGCCTAAGGCAACCGAATCTGCTTAGAATGGAACGGCGGGGAGAAATCTCCGCCGTTTTTCTTTGGGAGGTTGCATGGCTATTTCGATCCGTCCGCTTGCCGCATCCGATCGTGCGGAGTGGGAGAACCTCTGGAGGAAATATCTCCAGTTCTACGAAACCACGCTCCCGACAGAACAATACGACATCACCTGGCGGCGGTTGCTAGACCCCGCCGAGCCGATGCACGGGCACGTGGCGTTCGAGAACGACGCGATGGACGGGCTCGTCCACCTCGTCTTTCACCGCTCCACGTGGCTGCCGGACGTTACGTGTTACCTGCAGGACCTCTTCGTTGACGAAAGCCAGCGCGGCAAGGGCACCGGCGAAGCGCTGATCGACGCGGCCGCCGACCTTGCACGCCAGAACAATGCCGGTCCCCTCTATTGGTTGACGCACGAGAGCAACGCGACAGCGCGGAGCCTTTACGATCGCGTCGCTGACCGCTCCGGTTTCATTCAGTACCGCAAGCCTCTTTAGACGCAGATCCAGACCACATATTATCCAGCCATCAAAGGCTTGCTGCCAGCACGGGAGTTTTCAGATGTCCGATGAACTGATTCTCTACACCAACCCATTGTCCCGCGGTCGCATCGCCCGATGGATGCTGGAAGAGATCGGCGTGCCATACCGCGTCGAAATCCTGCAGTTCGGCACCAGCATGAAGGGCGAGGCCTATCGACAGGTCAACCCGATGGGCAAGGTTCCGGCGATCGTCCATGGCAAGACGACCGTGACGGAAAGTGCCGCCATCTGCGCCTATCTGGCCGATGCCTTCCCACGCAAGGGGCTCGCCCCTCCGCCCGCACACCGCGGCAACTACTATCGCTGGATGTTCTATGCCGCGGGTCCGCTGGAGGCTGCCGTTAGCAACCGCGTGCTCGGGTTCGAGGTGCCCAAGGAGCGTGAGCGCATGGTGGGCTACGGCACGTTTTCGGATGTCATGGACACGCTGGAAGCCGCGGTGCGCACCAACTCCTATATCGCCGGCGACACGTTCAGCGCTGCTGATGTCTATGTCGGCTCACAGATCGGTTACGGGCTTCAGTTCGGCACGATCGAGAAGCGACCGGCCTTCGAGCAGTATTTCGGCCGGCTGGCGCTGCGCGACGCTTATATCCGCGCCAACGAGTTGGACAATGCTGCTGCGGCCGAACTCGAAAATCAGGCCTGATTGATCAGGGCGTCTGCTTGATGCCGGCAGCCGGGCGTTTCGCTCCGGTGCTGGTGTCGAAGCGCGGCTCCCAGTCACCCGCCTTGGCGTTCGCCAGGATCAGTTGTGCCGTCGGATCAGCCTTCGCCGGCGCCGCTTCCGTGTAGAGCGTAATCGTCGACGCCGGCTTCTGAACCGGCACAGGCACCTCCGCCGTCAGCACCGATTCGCTGACGGGGATGGAAGCAACGTCAAACTCCTTGCGCCCAATCGATTCCAGCGGATCTTTTGCTTCCTGAACCAGGGCGAGGACATACTCATCTGCCGGCTTCGGCGGCGGTGTCTGGAGCTCACCATCCTTGCCGCGCTTCTCATAGAAGGCGTTGCCGCCCGCCACCGTCACGTAGTGCATGTTGCGGTAGGGGAACTTGAGGCCTGCGGTGTGGAAGAACATCGCGTCTTTCACATCCGGATTGCGCTCGCCGCGGATGATGGCGTCCACCGCTTCGTCGAGCTCGGGATGCGCCGCCGCCTTCACCTCGCGCGTCAGCACGCCCGGTGCAAACTGCTTTTCTTGGCCAACAATGCCGCAGATGGTGGAGGGATAGGCGTCCGACGTCAGGCGGTTCATGATGACTGTGCCAACGGCCAACAGTCCATCGCGGCTGGAGCGCTCAGATTCGAAATACATGGCGCGCTTCATGCAGTCACGGTCGGCGGGGGTGTAGTGGTAAACCTGCTTCTTCTTCGGAATCGGCGTCTGCTTCACCGTCGCGTTCGGGGAGATGGAAGACGTCGTCTGCGCAGATGTGCAGGCTGAAAGAAGCGCTGCTCCCGCGAGCCAAAGAGCCGGCCGCAGAAGATGTTTCGCCTTGGTCGCCATCGCTACCCTCCCCCGTGTAGAAGTTAGTGACCAAACCGATCGCAGTATCGATAACGTGAAATTCGATTCCGATCAAATCGACGTCATCAAAAAACGTCGGGTCGCGCCGCTGGGCACAAGGTGCCTAGCTACTCCCACGCGGTTAACAAAAGGTTAACGACCCGCAACAGCGCCTGAGCTAGTGGTCGAGGCTTGCGTCAGGCTTGCAGCCCGGGTGCTTCGTAACCCGTCCGCTCCACATATTCGGTATAACCACCGTCGTAGCGGTGGATGCCGTCCGGCGTCAGTTCGAGCACGCGGTTCGAAAGCTCTGCCAGGAAGTGGCGGTCGTGGCTGACGAACAGCATCGTGCCTTCGTAATCGGAAAGCGCCTTGATCAGCATTTCCTTCGTGTCGAGGTCGAGGTGGTTCGTCGGCTCGTCGAGCACGAGAAGGTTCGGCGGATCGAACAGCATGGCCGCCATGACGAGACGGGCCTTCTCGCCACCCGAAAGCACGCGGCACTTCTTCTCAATATCATCGCCTGAAAAGCCGAAGCAGCCGGCGAGCGCGCGCAAGGATCCCTGCCCGGCCCGCGGGAACTCCTGCTCGAGCCATTCAAAGACCGTCAGGTCGCCATCCAGCAGGTCCATGGCGTGCTGCGCAAAATAGCCCATCTTGACGCTAGCGCCGATCGAAACACTCCCGTCGTCGGGCTCGGTTGCGCCGGCGACGAGCTTCAGCAGTGTCGATTTGCCCGCCCCATTGATGCCCATGATGCACCAGCGCTCGCGGCGCTTGATCATGAAGTCGAGACCATCATAGATCGTGCCGCTTCCGTATTTCTTGGCAACGCCCTTGAGGCTCACCACGTCTTCGCCGGAGCGTGGCGCCGGCTGGAACTCAAAGGCAACCGTCTGGCGACGCTTCGGCGGCTCGACGCGCTCGATCTTGTCGAGCTTCTTCACCCGGCTCTGCACCTGGGAAGCGTGCGAAGCGCGCGCCTTGAACCGCTCGATAAACTTGATCTCTTTAGCCAGCATGGCCTGCTGGCGCTCGAATTGTGCCTGCTGCTGCTTTTCATTCAGCGCGCGCTGCTGCTCGTAAAAACCGTAGTCGCCGGAATAGGTATTGAGCGAGCCTGCATCGATCTCGATGATCTTGGTGACAATGCGGTTCATGAACTCGCGGTCGTGCGAGGTCATCAGAAGCGCGCCGTCATATCCGCGCAGGAACTGCTCCAGCCAGATCAGGCTCTCGATATCCAGGTGGTTGCTCGGTTCGTCGAGCAGCATGACGTCCGGACGCATCAGGAGAATACGGGCAAGCGCCACGCGCATTTTCCAGCCGCCGGACAGCTTGCCGACATCGCCATCCATCATTTCCTGCGTGAAGCTCAGACCGTCCAACACCTCGCGCGCCCGGCCCTCAAGCCCGTAGCCGTCAAGTTCCTCGTAACGCGCCTGCACCTCGCCGTAACGCTCGATGATCTGGTCCATCTCATCCATGCGGTCGGGGTCGACCATGGCCGCTTCCAGCTCGCGCAGTTCGGCTGCAACGACACTGACGGGGCCTGCGCCATCCATGACCTCAGCCACCGCGCTGCGACCGGACATCTCACCGACATCCTGGTTGAAGTATCCGATGGTGACGCCCTTATCGACCGAAACCTGGCCTTCGTCCGGCAGGTCCTGGCCGGTGATCATCCGAAACAGCGTCGTCTTGCCGGCACCATTCGGGCCGACCAGCCCTATCTTTTCGCCGCGGTTCAGCGCCGCCGACGCTTCGATGAAAAGGATGCGATGGCTGTTCGACTTGCTGATGTTTTCGATGCGGATCATGGCGGCAGGTTCACAAATGGGACGGACAACAAAAAAAGCCGGATCGTTGTCGACCCGGCTTCCTTATTCATAGGGCGTGAAGCTTATTCGGCGCTTTCTTCGGCAGCCTTCTTCTTGGTTGCCTTCTTCTTCGGAGCGGCCTCTTCGCCTTCAGCAGCTTCTGCAGAAGCTTCGGCCTTGGCCTTCTTCGGCGCAGCCTTCTTCTTGGCAGGCTTTTCGGCGGCGGCTTCGGTGCTTTCCTCGTCGTCAGCCATCAGCTCTTCCTTGCTCACGGTCTTGTCGGTGACCTTGATCTCGGAAAGCAACTTGTCGACAACCTTCTCTTCGAAGATCGGTGCGCGCAGCGAAGCGGAAGCGCCAGGCGTGTTGCGGAAGAAGTCGAGAATTTCCTTCTGCTGGCCCGGGAACTGCTGCAACTGTGCGTAAAGTGCGCGCTGCATTTCTTCTTCGGTCACTTCGACGCCGGCCTTTTCGCCGATTTCGGAGAGAACGAGGCCGAGACGAACGCGACGCTCAGCCAGCTTGCGGTATTCCGCACGAGCTTCTTCTTCCGTCGTGTCTTCGTCTTCGAAGGTCTTGCCCGACTGCTGCAGATCGGTGTTGATCTGGCGCCAGATGTTTTCGAATTCCGCGTCGACGAGGCTCTGCGGGGTTTCGAACTGGTACATGCCGTCGAGCTGGTCGAGGATCTGACGCTTCACCTTCTGGCGGGTCAGGTTGCCGTACTGGCTTTCGATCTGGCCGCGAACGATTTCCTTCAGGCGATCAACCGATTCGATACCAAGCTTGGAAGCCAGTTCATCGTTGATTTCGAGAGCAGACGGAGCAGCCACTTCCTTGACGGTGATGTCGAAGGTGGCTTCCTTGCCGGCCAGGTTCGCAGCCGGATATTCAGCGGGGAACGTGACAGTGATCTGCTTTTCGTCGCCAGCCTTGACGCCGACCAGCTGGTCTTCGAAGCCCGGGATAAAGCGGCCGGAGCCGAGCACCAGTTCGGCATCTTCAGCAGCGCCGCCATCAAAGGCTTCGCCGTCAACCTTGCCGAGGTAGTTCATGGTGACGCGGTCGCCGTTTTCAGCCTTGCCGTCCTTCGTTTCGAAGGTGCGGGCGCTTTCGGCAATCTTTTCGATCTGCTCGTTGACTTCCTCGTCGGAAACTTCAACGACTTCGCGAACAACCGAGATACCGTCCGTGGACTGCAGCTCGATCGGCGGAATTACTTCGTAGGACAGGGTGAATTCGAAGTCAGCCTGTGCGTTGAGGATCTTGTCGGCTTCCGCCTCGTCCTCGGTCATCGAAATGGCCGGCTGCGTCGCAGACTTTTCGCCGCGCTCTGCCAGGATCTTGCCCGGACGGTCACGAACGATCTCGTTGACGAGGTCAGCCATGATCGACTTGCCGTACATCTTCTTCAGATGCGCAACCGGAACTTTGCCCGGACGGAAACCATTGATGCGGACCTTATCCTTCGCGTCGGCGAGGCGAACGTTGAGCTCCTGCTCCATCTCCTGCTTGGGGATAACGACCTTAATTTCGCGCTTCAGCCCTTCAGCGAGCGTTTCGGTAACCTGCATTTTCAAACCTTCATATCGTGGCGGCGGTGCTCGACAGCCAGTGTTTCAAGAGCACAACGCCGGAACTTCAAAGAGACCAGCCGCGGCTTCGCGGAGCGCATGTCTAAGCCGAAAGCGGCTCCGACCGCGCTCGACAGTTCTGGTGCGGGTAGAGAGACTTGAACTCCCACGCCTTGCGGCACCAGAACCTAAATCTGGCGTGTCTACCAATTTCACCATACCCGCGCCCCGACAGCGTCGAAAATCCTCGCGACGAGGCCTTCCGGAGCGCGCGTCTCTATAACACCCGTTTTGGCCCACGCAAAGGGAAAATGAAGCTTTCTTAAGACCAGTGATTTTCGCGATGATCCGAACAGAAAATCGGCATCTTGCCGCGTTGCTGATCGCAGCGCGTCCGGCGCGCCGTTAACATTCAATTAAAATCTAATGTATATGCTCCTGACCTAACAATATGCAGCTTCCCCTTCGCTGCATGACTTGCCCAAGGATGTTGCAACCTCCCGCCGGTTTGGGCGAATGCACATTCAGCAGGTTTCGGCGGGAACGAAGCGGGGCGCTGACGGTTCATGGTGGGAAGCTCACCATAACTGCACAACCGAATTCGACATGCGCACCCTCCTCCCAGCGCCTGTCGACAAGACCGACGAGCCTCCTCTTCCAAATCGTCGGTCAACATAACGACGCCCGCCGGACCTCCTCCCCCGGTGGGCGTTGTTGTTTCTGCTCCCACCGAACCATCCCGCTTAATTCCTGCGCAGTTTGCGCGCATCAATGTCATCGCAATGCGTGGCGCGCATAGGTGGCATACCGAATGCTCGCTTTTACTTCTTCGCGCGGCAACATATATCCCGCTCATCAAATCGAGTTCGGCGCAACCGCTGCTGAACAAGGGCTTCGAGAAGGATCAAGACCATGAACTTTGCCAAGAAAATCAACGACTGGCGCAAGTACCGCGAAACCATCAACGAACTCGGCCGCATGAGCGACCGCGAGCTTTCGGACCTCGGCATCGGCCGCGCTGACATCCGTCGCGTTGCACGTTCGGCTGTTGGCTTCTAAGCCACTTCCGGCACCTACCGAACTACCCCAAAAGCGCTCCATTCGGGGCGCTTTTCGTTTTTGCAGACCGGGTTAGCCGACACGCGACGAATGCTCGTTTTTCAGCCTCCGCCTTCTTTATCATCATCATCCTGCATAAATGCATAGCAGTCGCACATTTTTCGCACTGCAATATCCATCATGGACGCACTATATCAAGCTCATCGCTGATGACGATGAGAGCATCAGGACAAAGATCTTGAGGAAACGACCATGAACCCGCTCCGCATTGCAAAGAACTGGATCAGCTACCGCCGCACGATGAACGAACTGGGCAACCTGTCCAACCAGGCGCTCAACGACATCGGCCTGACCCGCTACGACATCCGTAGCATTGCTGCCCGTTCCTATCGCTAAGCGGCTGCCGCGTACCTGCGGCGCCAGCAATACCTGCATGTCGAAGGCACCCTCGCGGTGCCTTTTTGATTCGGGGAAACTCGTGTTCCCATGCCTTAGGCGTTTGCGTCGCAAGGCGGCCATGATAATGACGCGCCCATGAGCACCAATACCTATTCCCCCATCCATGTTATCGGCGGCGGACTCGCCGGTTCCGAAGCGGCCTGGCAGATCGCATCAGCCGGCGTTCCGGTCGTTCTTCATGAAATGCGCGGCGTGCGCGGCACGGATGCGCACAAGACCGATGGGCTTGCAGAACTCGTCTGCTCCAACTCCTTCCGCTCCGATGATGCAACCGCCAATGCCGTTGGCGTGATCCATGCCGAGATGCGGCTAGCAGGTTCGCTGATCATGGCGTCGGCCGACCGCAACCAGGTGCCTGCCGGTGGTGCACTTGCGGTCGATCGCGACGGTTTTTCCGATGCCGTGACCGCAGCGATCCAGAACCACCCGCTGATCACGGTTGTTCGTGAAGAAGTGCAGGGCCTGCCACCACGCGAATGGGACCTCGCCGTCATCGCGACCGGCCCCCTCACCTCGCCGTCGCTCGCGGCCGCCATCCAGGCTGAAACAGGCGAGGATCACCTCGCCTTCTTCGACGCCATCGCGCCGATCGTGCACCGCGATTCCATCGACATGGACATCTGCTGGTACCAGTCGCGCTATGACAAGGTTGGCCCCGGCGGCACGGGTAAGGACTATATCAACTGTCCGCTCGACGAAGAGCAGTACAATGCCTTCATCGACGCGCTGATCGCAGGCGACACCGTCGGCTTCAAGGAATGGGAAGGCACCCCCTATTTCGACGGCTGCCTGCCGATCGAAGTCATGGCCGAGCGCGGACGCGAAACCCTGCGCCACGGTCCGATGAAGCCGATGGGCCTGACGAATGCGCATAACCCGACCGTCAAGCCATATGCCGTCGTGCAACTGCGCCAGGACAACGCGCTCGGCACGCTCTACAACATGGTCGGCTTCCAGACGAAGCTGAAGTATGGCGCACAGGCCGAGATCTTCCGGATGATCCCCGGCCTGCAGAACGCGGAGTTCGCGCGTCTCGGCGGCCTGCATCGCAACACCTACATCCACTCGCCGATCCTGCTCGACAAGACACTCACCCTGAAGAGCCGCCCTGGTCTTCGGTTCGCCGGTCAGATCACAGGCTGCGAAGGTTATGTGGAAAGTGCTGCGATCGGCCTGTTGGCTGGTCGCTTTGCGGCTGCGGAACGCAAGGGCGAGGCTCTGTCCGCGCCGCCGGCGACCACCGCGCTTGGCTCGCTCCTTGGTCACATCACCGGCGGGCACCTCGTATCCGACGATGAGCCGGGCAAGCGGTCCTTCCAGCCGATGAACGTCAATTTTGGGCTTTTCCCGGACCTCGAACCCGGGTCGATCGTCAAGCCGGAAGGCGTCAAGCGCTTCCGCGGCAAGGACAAGACGATCATGAAGCGGCAGTTGCTCTCAGCGCGCGCCTTGAAGGACTGCGCTAGCTGGCTGGGTCGGAACTGAGGCCTGCCGCTGGGGCGCCTTCTCCCTCGTCGCGTTCAGCGATCGCCACGTAATTGTCGAGCAGCCAGAGCGAGACTTCGGCTGCTTCCTTTTCCGTATCGAAAACGTAGGTGCCGCTCTGTGTCGGCGAGTCGAGGAACTCAACGGTAAAACCCTTCGCCGACGTCAGCGGCTGAACCCGTACGCGACCCGGATGGATCAGGTGGCACGCGAAGTGGTTGCGGTGGCTTTTCATGAAGCCGGCCTTGTTGCCGTGCAGGCGCACGAAGATGGCGCCACCATCGGCAGTGACATGCAGGCTGCGAATGGCTTCGTTGGGAAAGGCACGGCCAAATTCCAGGATCGCGAGGCCGGGATCGTAGCGGCTGCCGTCCTCATCACGCCCGGAGGAAAGGCGGCGAACGTAGTACACAACCGCCATGACAAGCACGATGATGATCGACCAGACGACGATGGGGCTCAAACCGCTTCTCCCGAATCTAGGTTCGCGATTGATGTCTTAAGCCTCCAGCCTTGCGCGAATGTGGCGTCGCTTTAGAAGCGACGGGTGATGGACGCCTTCAGAAGCACAAGCTGCCGGCGCCATTGTGGTGCTTGCAGCGGCTGTTCATAGACAGCGGCACCCAGTCGACTTGCGCGCTTCAGCACCAATTCCACCAGTGAGACCGGGAGGTAGGCCGGGAAGACTGAAGGCGGCACAGGCGCGGCCTTGCGGGCTTTCACCAGGTGCTCCTGGCCAAGCCCGGCGAAAGCTTCAACCGCAGCGGAAACCCTTGCACGATCGTCGGCCTTCAGGAAGCTGTCGCGGTCGAGCCCGGTCGCCGACAGGATGTCGAGCGGCAGGTAAACCTGGTGACGGCTTCGGTGGATGGGCATCAGAAGCAGTGCGCCAGCGACTGCCTGCGCCACCCCGGCATGGCCTGCTGCTTCCGCAGATTTGACTGCGTCTTCGGGAGACAGGATCAGGCTTGCAAGTTGGATCAGCGCCGAAGCCGTCTCGCCGGAATAACCTTCGAACGAATTCCGGTCCGGCAATGGATCATCGTAAAGATCCATGATCCGAGCTTCGATCATGTTGACCAGCGTCTGGCGCGGCAGGTTGAATGTCTCGACCGCCGTTAGCAGCCCTGCCGCAACGGGGTTGCCGGTGCTTTCCCCCTGGGCATTGCCTTCCAGCAGGTCGCGCCACCACTGAAGGCGGATTTCCCCCGGCAGCGGTTCGCGCACCACGTCACGGACGCGAGCGATCTCGGCGTTGAAGGCATAGAGCGCCGCCAGGTGCGGCCGCTTGTCGGCAGGCGACAGGAGGCAGGCGAGATAGCGGTCACGATCCATCTCCCGCAGCATCGAGAGGCAAATATCCTGTGACGGTGCCGGAGAATTTGTGGTGTTTGCCATCAGACGGCGATCAGGGCAGCAGCAACGGCGCGGGATTCGGCGAGCATGATATTGAACGTGCGCACGGCCGCGCCGGTGCTCATCGGGTCGGACGAGATGCCGCGCTCCTTGAGCGCCGCCTTCAGATCCGCGGGAATCGGCCGCATGTTTTCGCCGGTACCGACCAGCAGGACTTCGATCCCGTCTGCCTCCGCCAGCACCTTGGCGAACGCCTCGACGGTGAGCGCCTCGCCTTCCTGAAGCTCCCAGCCATGAATTCCGGACGGGAGACACAGAAGCGAACCGCGGTGCGACATGTCGGCAAACCGAAAGCCGCCATTGCCGTAAGCATCGATGGGGGCCTGCCCGGGAAAATGGGCGTCACGCATTTCAATGCCTCTGGCCATCAGCGCAGTCCTTGATTTAGAATCGAGCCGCGGTGCTGCGGCTCGATCATGTAGCTTCAGACGGTATCAGGCCTTGGCAGCAGTGTCGGCCTTGACCGGCTCGCCCTTGACCCGAACTTCCGCGATATAGGCACGCATGGCGCGGATCTTTACGCCGTCGGCGATTTCGACTTCCAGTTCGTTGTCATCCACGACCTTCGAAACCTTGCCCGTAATGCCGCCGCCCAGAACAACCTGGTCGCCACGACGGATGTTGGCAAGCGTTTCAGCGCGCTTCTTCTGCTGGGCGCGCTGCGGCCGGATCAGGAAGAAATACCAGACCACCATCAGCGGCGCGAAAAGGAAAAGCATTTCGAGGCCGGAGCCAAATGCAGAAGGTGCTGCACCCGGGGCCTGGGCAAATGCTTCGGTAATGAACATCGAGAACTCCTAAGATTACCGGAGACGCCGAGCCCCCGTTTCAAGCCGCCGGACTATAATTCCGACCGCCCGGAATGCAACACAAACAGTACCAAATCCACGGCTCCGCGGCTTTTGATGCACAAACGACCATGTTACCGCAGCCAAATCCGCTATCGGGTAAGCAGGACAAGGGAAGAGCATCATGAGCGACGAGACGAACACGCTGATCCTCCAGGAGATCCGCAGGCTTGCTGACGCCGTGGAACGGCTCGCCGGACCGCCGCCAGCCGTAAACGACTGGGGTGCCGCCGACTGCTTCGTCTGGATGCCGTACAACCAGCGCCTCCAGCCCGTCCCTCGGCCCAACCGCGTGGCGCTGTCCCTGATCCGCGGTGTCGACCACGTGCGCGACATCCTTCACGAAAACACGCTGCGGTTCGCAGAAGGCTTCCCGGCCAACAACGTGCTTCTCTGGGGCGCGCGCGGCATGGGCAAGTCCTCGCTGGTCAAGGCTGTGCACGAGGACGTACGCGCGTCGACCAACGTGCCGCTGAAGCTTGTCGAAGTTCATCGGGAGGATATCGCAACGCTGCCTGCCCTTCTCGATCTGCTCAAGGCCTCGGACCAGCGCGTCATCCTGTTCTGCGACGACCTTTCCTTCGACCACGACGATACCGCCTACAAGTCGCTCAAGGCCGCGCTCGACGGCGGTATCGAAGGCCGGCCGGACAACGTGCTGTTCTACGCAACGTCAAACCGGCGCCACCTCCTGCCCCGGCACATGATGGAGAATGAACAGTCGACGGCCATCAACCCGTCGGAAGCAGTCGAGGAAAAAGTCTCGCTTTCGGACCGGTTCGGCCTGTGGCTCGGCTTCCACAAGTGCAGCCAGGAAGATTACCTGACGATGATCGAGGGCTATGCCCAGCACTTCGACCTTGGGCTCGACCAGGAAACCCTGCACGCTGAAGCGCTTGAATGGGCCACGACCCGCGGCGGCCGGTCCGGTCGCGTCGCCTGGCAATATATCCAGGATCTCGCCGGGCGCCTGCGCAAGCCGCTGAAGAAGTAAGCTCGTCAACGTCCCTCTGAAAAGCAAAAAGGTCCGGCATCGCTGCCAGACCTTTCTGCCGTCCCCTTGAAACGCACTACATTATTCAAGGTATGTAATCGGGTTGACCGGGGTCGCGTCCTTGCGCACTTCGAAATGCACCTGCGGACGCTTGGCGTCACCGCTCATGCCCGAGGAGGCGAGCGTCTGGCCGCGGGTGACCTTCTGGCCGCGCGTGACGTTGATGCTGCCCGCATGGCCGTAAACCGTGACCTTGCCGTCGTCGTGACGGACAAGAACGGTATTGCCGAGTTGCTTCAGGCCGTTGCCGGCGTAGATGACGACGCCGTTCTCGGCAGCCTTGATCGGCGTGCCTTCCGGAACGGAGATGTTGATGCCGTCGTTGCGGGTGCCTTCGACATTCTGGCCGTAGCTTGCAATGACGGCGCCGTTGACCGGCCAGCGATACTTGCCGATGCCGGTCGACTGCGGCGCAACGGACGCAACATCCGACTTCTTCTCGACCTCGGAGACCGATGCAGTTTCGGGCGTCGACTTGACGGAAACCGGCGTCACCTGAGCGGCTGGTGCAGATGCCACGGCTGCGGGAGCAGCAGGCTTTGCGGCGGCAGGCTTTTCAACGGCCGGCTGCGGAACCGATGCCGTGGTGACCGGGTCGGCCACGCCGTTTGCCACCTTCAGCTTCTGGCCTACACGGACAATACCCGAGGTCAGGCCGTTCGCCGCCTTCAGCTGATCCACCGAGGTGCCGGTTTCGCGGGCAATCTTGGCAAGCGAGTCGCCTGGCTTGACCGTATAGGTGCCACCGAGCGACTTGCCGCCCGAAGCCGGCGTGATCTTTGCGCCTTCGCCGGCTGTCTTGTCGCGGCTCGGCAGAACGGCAACCTTCTGCTCCGGCTCGCGGCTCGGTGCCGGAACGCGGTTGGCGAGATCGATATCGCCGGCAGCATTCTTAGCGGGGTTCTGTGCGGTGCCGAAGGTTGGGATTATGATCGACTGGCCAGGCGAAACCTTGCCGCCGTTGGCCTTCAGGATTTCCTTCTCCGGCACGCCATATCGCTTTGCCATGGTGGAAACCGTCTCACCGGCCTTCAGCGTAACGCGTGGCGCGTTGACGGTCGACCAGCCGGACATCGGCTGAGCCTTGGCAGCGCTCTGGGGCGAACCGAGCGGCTTCACCGTGCCGGTGGTGAGGTTGTCACCACGCGACGTTGGCGATGCCGTCGGTGCAGGAGCGCTTGCAGCCTGGCGAGCCGGGAATGGCTGGGCCATCGCTTCCTGGCGTGTGGACGGATCGCGGCCGGCGTTCGGCGGCGCGAGTTCGGTGCGCTGAACGGCGACCGGCGCCGAAGCAACGCGAGCTGGCGAGGTATAACCGCCCGAAGCGGCCGGATAGGCCTGAGACGTGGCAGTGTTGCGCGAACCGTAGTCGTAGCTTGGCACAGCAGGCAATGAAGCCTGGTTGGAGCCGATGTCGGCGCTCGGCATCGGAGCCCGACCATAAGCACCAGCACCCTGCCGCTGCGGGATCGACGCCGTCGTTATGTTATCGGTTTTGGAAAACAGGCCCGAGAAGCGCGTCGCATCCGAGCTGCAGCCGGTTGCCGCACTGGCGAGAAGCATCGCAGCCGCGACCTTGGTAAGGGACTTTCCGGACTTCGGAGAACTCATATGACGCATGACTCGACCTACAGATACGCAACCATCGTGTGTGAGTCATTAAAGCGCGTTAGTCTTACTGCCGGGTTAAAGCCCGACATGTCTCTAAAGTTTTTTGGGAAATTGATAACCATGATGAGGCGCGCCTGAGCCCGCCCATGGTTAGCTCTCAAAGAGCGGCTGCCACATTCGGCATGATCGGCAGGTAGGGGACCGGAAAAAGGTCTTCCCGCTCGAAACGGCTGCCTGTCTTCGTCAACCGCACCATCATGCAGGCATCGTCGCTGATCATTAGCGGCGCCACCATCGAGCCGCCATGCGTGAGCTGCTCTGCATAAAAGCGCGGCATGGATGGGAAAGCGGCGGTCACGAAGATGCGGTCGAACGTCCCCTCGCCCGGCATGCCGTTGCTGCCGTCGGCCTGGCGTACGACCACATTGGAAAGCCCTAATGCATCCATGCGTTGCTGAGCCGCTGTCGCCAGCGTGCGGTAGCGGTCGATCGTCAACACACGTTCTGCCAGTCGCGCGATCACTGCTGCGGTAAAGCCGCTTCCCGTGCCAATTTCCAACACCCGCTGTCCCGGCTTGACCTGCAGGCGATGCAGGAGCCGCAGGGTCAGGTCGGCACCTTCCATGAACGAACCACAATCGATCGGGATTGTGCGGCTCGTATAGGCGTCTTCGGCAAAGGGCGCAGGCACGAAGGCAGAGCGCGGCGTCTGTTCGACGGCCGTCAGCAAATCAAGATCCGAAATTCCTTCCGAGCGAAGACGCAGCACGAGTGCTGCAAAGCCTTCTTTCTCGATCATGCCCGATTTCAATCGGCTGCTCCGAATCCCAGTGCCTCGGCAACGCGATCCTGAACCGAATAATCGGTCAGGTCCAGCTTCAGCGGTGTTACCGAGATCTTGTTGTCCTTCAGCGTCTGGATGTCCGTACCGGCCCGGAAGCGGCCGTTCCGCTCGCCAAAGCGCAGCCAGTAGTAGGGCTTGCCGCGACCGTCTTCACGCGCATCGATCGTCAGGCCGAAGTCCAGCTTGCCCTGCGTCGTGACCTCGACGCCCTGAACCTCGGATGGTTCGCAATTGGGGAAGTTGACGTTGAGGAAGGTCTCGTCCGGCAGATCAACATTCAGCAGCTTGCGGATCAGGTTCGGCGCGTAGGATTCCACGACGTCCCACGGCACGAAACGGCCGTTCTCGCGACGCACCGCCTGGCTCAGCGCAATGGAGCGAACACCCTGCAGCGTTCCTTCAATCGCCCCGGCGATCGTGCCGGAATAGGTCACGTCGTCGGCCATGTTAGCGCCGTCGTTCACACCCGAAAGCACAAGATCCGGCTTTTCCGGCAGGACTTCGCGGACACCCATGATGACGCAATCCGTCGGCGTACCGCGCAGCGCGAAATGCTTGTCACCGACCTTTCGGAGCCGCAGCGGCTCCGAAAGGGTCAGCGAGTGGGCGAGCCCGCTCTGGTCCGTTTCCGGTGCAACGATCCACACATCGTCCGACAGTTTTCGAGCGATTCGCTCGAGCACCGCCAGCCCTTCGGCGTGGATGCCGTCATCATTGGTCAGCAATATCCGCATTAAGCAGCCCGTTCGATCTTCGTGAGACCACCCATATAAGGCAGGAGAGCGTCCGGGACAGTGATCGAACCATCTTCGTTGAGGTAGTTCTCCATGACTGCGATGAGGCAGCGGCCGACGGCGAGACCCGAGCCATTCAGCGTGTGGACGAACTTCAGGTTCTTGTCGTCCTTGACGCGGTAACGCGCGTTCATGCGACGACCCTGGAAGTCACCGCAGACCGAGCAGGACGAAATTTCGCGATAGGTATCCTGCCCCGGCAGCCAGACCTCGATGTCGTAGGTCTTGCGGGCACCAAAGCCCATGTCGCCGGTGCAAAGCGTCATGGTGCGAAAATGCAGGCCGAGGCGCTTCAACACGTTCTCGGCGCACTCCGTCATGCGCTCATGCTCGGCAACCGAGGATTCAGCGTCGGTGATCGAAACGAGCTCGCATTTCCAGAACTGGTGCTGGCGCAGCATGCCGCGCGTGTCGCGGCCAGCCGAACCTGCCTCGGAGCGGAACGACGGCGTCAACGCCGTGAAACGCAGCGGCAGCTTTTCCTGCTCCAGAACGTCTTCGGCCACCAGGTTGGTGAGCGTCACTTCGGCGGTCGGGATAAGGTAACGACCGTCCGTGGTCTTGAAGAGGTCTTCCTCGAACTTCGGAAGCTGGCCCGTGCCGAACATGGCCGTGCCCTTCACCATCAGCGGCGACGACACTTCCGTGTAGCCGTGCTCGGTGGTGTGCATGTCGATCATGAACTGGCCAAGCGCCCGCTCCAACCGGGCAAGCTGGCCGGTCAGCACCGTGAAGCGCGAACCGGAAAGCTTTGTCGCCCGCTCGAAATCCATATAGCCGAGCGCTTCACCGATCTCGTAGTGTTCCTTGGCAGCATGGGTCCACGTCGGCTTCTCGCCCACGACGCGGGTCACGACGTTGTCGTGCTCGTCCTTGCCAACCGGCACATCATCGAACGGGATGTTCGGGATCCGGGACAGCGCGTCTTCGAGCGCTGCGACGGCGTCGCGCTCCTCCTGCTCTGCGGCAGGCATCGTTTCCTTGATCGTCGCAACTTCCGCCTTCAGCTTCTCGGCAAGCTCCGAGTTCCGCTGGCTGAGCGCGATGCCGATTTCCTTGGAGGCCGCATTGCGGCGCGACTGCATGTCCTGGAGCTTCTGGATGACCGCGCGGCGCGTGTCGTCCAATGCAATCAGGCTCGCTGCCATTGGCTCTGCACCACGCTTCTTGAGCGCGGCGTCCAGAGCACCTTCGTTTTCACGGATCCACTTGATATCGAGCATCGGTTCTTGCCTCTAAGCCAGTTACCGCATGCCCGCCTCAACGACGAAGATTTAAGCCTTCTCCGTCTCCGCAACATCCGACGCTTGCTCCTCCTGGAGAGCATCTTCAGCACGTTTGCGCTCGACGAGTCGTGCGGCGTAGATGGAAATCTCGTAGAGAAGGATGGTCGGCAGTGCAAGGCCGATCTGGGACATCGGATCCGGCGGCGTCAGCACGGCGGCGACCACGAAGGCAATCACGATCGCGAACTTGCGCTTCTGCTTCAGCCAGTCGCTGCTGAGAATCCCGACGCGAGCAAGCAGCGTCGTGACCACCGGCAACTGGAAAACCAGCCCGAAGGACAGGACCAGCGTCATGATGAGGCTCAGGTATTCCGACACGCGCGGCAGGAGCGAGATGCCGACTTCGCCTTCGGACGGCGCCTGCTGCATGGCGAGGAAGAACCACATCACCATTGGCGTGAAGAAGAAGTAGACGAGCGCCCCACCAAGCAGGAACAGGATCGGCGACGCAATCAGGAACGGCAGGAAGGCCGCACGTTCATTCTTGTAGAGGCCGGGAGCGACGAACTTGTAGAGCTGCGAGGCGATCACCGGGAAAGCGATCACCAGCGCGCCGAACATCGCGACCTTCACCTGCGTGAAGAAGAATTCCTGCGGCGCGGTGTAGATCAGCTCCGACTTCGTGACGTCCAGGCCAGCCCAGACGACCGCCCATTTGTAGGGCACGACGAGCAGGTTGAAGAGCTGCTTTGCAAAGAAGAAGCAGACGACAAACGCCACGAAGAAGGCGCCGATCGACCAGATCAGCCGGGTACGCAGCTCAAGGAGATGCTCCATAAGCGGCTGCGGCTTATCTTCATAATCACCGCTCATGCGTCATCCTTCGGCGTGTCGGTCTTCTTCACGGTACGTTTGCGGCTGGCTGCCTTGACGGGCTCACCATCGCCGGTGATCGCGGCCGGCTTTGCCGCCGGCTTGGCAACCCGGCGTCGCGCCGGCTTGGCGTCCGCAGATGCAATATCGGCAGCATCGGCCTGCGGTTTGGCCCGTGCAGAAGTCTTGCGAACTGGCTTCGCCGCCGCCTCGCCTGCCACTCCTGCAGGAGCAGCGCTTGCGACAGGCGCCGCCGAAACGGGCGACGTCTGCGTTGCCGCGGATTGAGTGTCGCTGGCGACAACCGGGGTCTCGTCAGTTGCAGCAGAAACAGTTTCACCCGACCCGATGGCATCTGCCGACTTGGCCGGTTCAGCCGTGGTCTGGCTCGGTAGCTGAGTCGCGCGCTGGAGGTCGGATTTGATCTCCTGCCCCATCTGGCGCAGCGGATTGATGGCATCCCGCAGCGCGTTAGTCGGGTTCAGCTTCTGGACATCGGTCAGCGTCGACTTCACCTCGTCAAGGTCCGCCTCCCGCAAGGCCTCATCGAACTGGGTTCGAAATTCACCCGCCATCTTGCGCAGGTTCGCGGTCATCTTGCCGAATGCCCGCAGCATAGGCGGCAAGTCCTTCGGACCCACCACCACGATCAGTATGATCGCGATGACGAGCAGTTCGCTCCAACCGATATCAAGCATTCAGAAAGGCTCCCGGAACCTGCAGCGCAAGTCTTACGACCGGCTGGTTTCCTTGACCTCGTCCGCCTTGTGATCGACCGTCTTGGCAGTGGTCGAGCCGTTGGCTTCCGGAGCGTCGTCGTCAGACATGCCCTTCTTGAAGCTCTTGATGCCCTTGGCAAAATCGCCCATCAGTTCCGGAATCTTGCCACGTCCGAAAAGAACGAGCACGATGACCAGAACGATCAGCCAATGCCACACACTGAAAGAACCCATAAACTCAACTCCCTAAGAACCGTTTTATCGATGTAAGCGGTTTATCCAGCTTTTTCAAACACCAAAATGTCCCACTTCCTAACTGTCACCGCTATTCGTCGAAAGACGAAGGAGCAAGAGCACGACGTGTGGAAATGTTACTTGGCAAACGCTTTTCGATATCGAGTTGGAGGGCGAGAAAGCCTTCAATCCTCGGGATCTCCGCGCGGCGCGAGCAACCCAAGTTCCTCAAGATCAAGCTGGGTGATCGGATCTTCATCCTCGGAGATCTCGTCGGAATCAATCGGTGCAGGCACGGCGAAGCCCGGCGGAATGCGACCGGACAGCAATCCCGCGCCCTTCAATTCTTCGAGACCCGGCAGGTCACGCAACTCCTCAAGCCCGAAGTGATCCAGGAATTCCGGCGTGGTTCCGAGCGTCACCGGGCGGCCCGGCGTGCGGCGCCGGCCGCGGAAGCGCACCCAGCCCGCCTCCATCAAGACATCGAGCGTGCCACGTGATGTCTGCACGCCGCGGATATCCTCGATCTCCGCGCGCGTCACCGGCTGGTGATAGGCAATGATGGCCAGCACCTCCAGCGCCGCCCGCGAGAGCTTGCGCGCCTCGTTGTCATCCCGATGGATCACGAAGGAAAGATCCGCGGCAGTTCGGAAGGCCCAGCGGTCGCCTGTGCGGATGAGGTTGACACCGCGCTTGGCGTAGACCGCCATCAGCCGCTCCATGATGGCGCGCACATCCGCACCACGCGGCAAGCGTTCAGCCAGGAATGATTCGGGCACGGGCTCGGCGGAGGCGAACACCAGCGCTTCGGCGATACGTTCGGCTTCTTCGGCACTGAAGGAGAAAGCTTCGTCTTCACCCGGCTCGGCAGCGATATCCATGTCTTCAGCGCTCATGCCTCGCCTCCCTCACCTGCTGGCGCCGCCTGGACCACCTTCGGCCGATCTCCCTTCCGCAGGTAGATCGGCTGGAAGGCGCCGTCCTGGCGGATCTCCAACTTGCCCTCGCGCACCAGTTCCAAGGCTGCCGCAAAGGCGCTTGCGGTTGCGGTCACGCGATCTTCCGCCGGCAGGTATGGCAGCAGATAGTGCTGCAGAGTGGTCCAATCGCCGATTTCGCCGAGCATGCGGGTGAGCAGTTCGCGGGCGTCAACGAGCGACCACACCTTGCGGCGCTCGATCGTTACCTGGGTCACCGCACCGCGCTGGCGCAGGTTGGCATAAGCCGACAGCAGGTCGTAAAGCGAGGCTTCAAACGCCGACTGCACCCGATGCGGGATATGCTCCGGCGCGCCGCGCGCGAAGATATCGCGGCCAAGACGGTTGCGGTTGACGAGATTGGTCGCCGCGTCACGCATCGCTTCGAGGCGCTTCAGGCGGAAGGCAAGCGTTGCGGCCAATTCTTCGCCGCTTGGCCCTTCATCGCCCTTCGCCTGCTGCGGAATGAGCAGCTTTGACTTCAGGTAAGCCAGCCACGCGGCCATGACGAGATAGTCGGCAGCCAGTTCGATGCGCACGCGCCGGGCGCTCTCGATGAACTGCAGATATTGCTCGGCCAGCGCCAGGACCGAGATGCGGGCGAGATCGACCTTCTGGTTTCGCGCAAGATGCAGCAGGAGATCGAGCGGCCCTTCGAAGCCGCCGACATCGATCACCAAACCGGCCTCGCCGGTCGCGCGCTCGGCGGTTCCCTGCCAGAGCTTGTCCATCGGGATGGCGTCCTGCGATGTCGTCGTGGCCATTCCCAAACCTTCAGTTACACGTCCGTCAAGCGGTCCCCAGCAAGCCGTGGAACTCCGCCCGGATCGCTGCTTCGTCGGCCCCGTCACCTTCGGTGAAGGCAGCTTCCACGGCTCTTGCGCGTCGCAATGCGTCGCCGGCCAGCGGGATCGTCTCCTTCACCACCGCCTTCATTTCCTCCATCACGCCGTTGCAATGCAAGACAATATCGCAGCCGCCCCCCATGATTCGTGCGGCGCGCTCGCCGATCGTGCCCTTCAGTGCATTCATCGAGGTGTCGTCCGACATCAACAGTCCATCGAAGCCGATATGGCCGCGAATGATCTCCTCGATCACCTTGCGCGAGATGGTCGCTGGCTCATTCTCGTCAATCGCGGTGAAGACGATATGGGCGCTCATCGCCATCAACTCGTTCTTCATTGCCACGAAGGGGATGAAGTCGTGCGCTTCCAACTCGGCGCGTGAGGCGGTAACGACGGGAAGCTCATGGTGGCTGTCGGCCATCCCGCGGCCATGGCCCGGCATGTGCTTCATCACCGGAAGCATGCCTCCAGCCTTCAGGCCTTCCGCTGCGGCCTTGCCCATTTCCGCAACCACGGCCGGGTCAAAGGCGTAGGCGCGATCACCGATGACGTTGCTGGCGCCTTCCACCGGCACGTCCAGTACCGGCAGGCAATCAACGTTGATTCCGAGCTTCATCAGGTCGAACGCGTGCAGGCGCGACATCAGCCATGTTGCCCGCAGCCCTAGCTCCCGGTCCTGCCTGAAGAGTTCGCCCAGCACAGCCGCAGACGGGTACCGCTCGATCATCGGCGGGCGGATCCGCTGCACGCGCCCGCCTTCCTGGTCGATCAGAACCGGCGCGTTCGGCCGGCCGACGGCATCGCGCATCGCCGCGACAAGATCGTGGATCTGCTGCGGCTCCACGCAGTTGCGCGCGAAGAGGATAAAGCCCCATGGGCGTTCATCGCGGTAAAGGGAGATTTCGCCAGCGGTGAGAGCAGCGCCGCTCGCACCAAGGATCATGGCTTTTGATTCGGTCATGGGAAAATCCTAGAACATCTGCGGCAACAAAAAACGGGGCGCCTGGGCACCCCGTTTCGTTTTCTCCAGCACTGGATCAGCGTGCGACGAGGCAGTTGCCCCCGGCAGCGCGATATTTTTCGCAGAGGGCAACGGCCTCTGCCTTGCTGCCGGCCGGGATGCGGACGCGGTAGAAGGTACCCTTGCCGGCAATCTCCGCCGCCCTGATGTCGACGCCACGGCCGCCAATCACGTTGCCGAACTTCGCCGACAGGCTCTGGTAGGACTTCTGGGCATCGGCCTGCGTCGGCAGCGAGGCAATCTGGATCACGTAACCGCCCTCGCCAAGCGACGCGACCTGCGCCGGTGCTGCCGCCTGCGATGCAGCCGGTGCCTGCGTCGGCGCACGCACCGTGCCTTGTTCCGTCACGGCTGCCACAACATTGACCGGCTGTTCGGCCGGACGCGTTGCCGGGATGGGAGCGCGTACGATGTTGACTGCCGGCTCGGCCGGAGCCTCGACCGCTGGTTCTGCCGCCTGGGCTGCAGCTTCCACCGAAGCAAGATCGGCCTGCGGTGCAGCAGGTGCCGCTTCAGGCAGATTGCCGGAAACGGGTGCCGAGACCGGAACCAGACCCGCGGTGTCCGCCGATGCGGCTGGTGCCTGCGGGAGCGCATTCGGTGCCGCGGCAACCTGCGTCGCCGGCTCACCCGACCGCGTTCCGGCTGCGGGAACCTTGGCCATGTCCTGCGCTGCCGTAACCGGAGCTGGAACTTCCTGCTCCACCAGTTTGCCGTCCGGACGCACGATCATCGTCTTCACCCGACGAGGCATGACGGCGACCGGCTGCTGTTCAGCCGGCAGGGCCGCCTGCTGCTCCTGGTCCGGAAGCAGGCGCAGATCATCGGCCCCGGCGATTTCCGTCGGCTCGATGTCGTTTTCGCCTTCCAGAGGAAGCGTATCTGGCATCAGGGTCCGCTGAACCACATCAACCGGCTCCTCGCTGGAGGAAATCAGCGTCGGCTGCTGCGGTTCCTGCGGGGCAACGCCGGCCACGCGGTCGTAAACCGCCTTATCCTGGTTGGGCACCGTCTTGCCGCCCGGATTTTCAGGCGCAACCTTCACAGGATCGGTATCGGCAGCGATGATGATCGGTTCGCCGTTTGACGAAGCGCCCGGCATGCTGCTGCCAATCCAGGCGTAGGCACCGAGGCCACCGGCCACGACGACGCCGGCGATCACCAGCGGCAGGGTCCAGTTGCGAACGGAGCGACGGGCGTTTTCGAAAGTCGCAAGATAATCCGTACCACCCGAGCCCGCTTCGTTCGGATCGATCGGCGCCAGCGGCGCAGCCAGGCTGCGGCGGAAATCTTCTTCCAGGGCACGCTCGAAATCGTCGAGATCGGAATACTGCGGCGGCTGCGACTTTGCGGCTGCCGGCTGATCGTAGGACGCGAACGAGACCGTCGGCTGCGGAAGCGGCTCCGGCTTTGCAACAGGCGTAGGCTCCGGCTTCTCCGGCTCCATCATCATGGAGGCCAGTTCGGCATCAATGTCGATATCGTAGTCCGGGCGGTAGATCGGCGGCTGCTCCGGCTCTTCGACCGGCAAGGCCGGTACGTCGAGCTCGGCGATTGCCTCAACCTGCTCCTCGGTCTCTGCAATCTCGGCAGGATCGAATGGGAGTTCCGCGATCTCTTCAACTGCAGGCTCCATGACCGGCTGCGGCGCAACCGGGGCTGCCGCCTGCGGAACAGGTTGCGGCTGCGGTACGGGTTGCACTGGCGGCGCAGCATGGAATACCGGCGCCGGCTGAACCTTCGGCTCGGGTGCTGCAACTTCCACAGGCGCGGGCGTGAACTCGTCCTCAACCGCCAAGTCCGCCAGATCGAGATCCAGTTCCAGATCACTCAGCGAAATCTCGAAATCGTCGTCCTTGAACGGATCCTCGATATCAAGAGCAGCCTCCATCGAAACCGGCTCGAACGAAAGTTCCGCGACCTGCGGCGCCTCAGGTTGCTCGACGGAAGGAGACGCTACCGGTTCGGGCTGCGTCACGGCGAGATCGTCAGCGCGAAGAGCAAACTCATCCCAGTTGAAAACCGGCGACTCAATCGGGGCGGACGTCGGCGCCGCCTCGAAGACAGGCTCTTCACGCTGATCAACGACCGCTTCAGCGACCGGCAGAGGCTGCGGCGCTTCCGGTTCAATAAACGTCGCCTCGGCAGCCTGCGCAGCAGGAAGCTCAGGCTCAGGAGCCACTTCGGGAGCAACGTGAACGGGCTGCTGGGGCGCGGCTTCCACCACCGGCGCCTGCGGCACAGGATTCGAGCGCGCAATATTGAAGTTGGCGAGCGGCATGCGGAAGCCAGGCTCATATGCCTTGGACTTCGGCACCACTGGCGCCGGCACCGGCTCCTCGACAGCCGGGGCTTCGAACGCTTCGAGCGGCTCTACGCCGATCGCAGCTTCGAGTTCTGCGGCAAGATCAAGCTCATCGATGACGAAATCGGTCGATTGGGTTGCCTCGAGGTAGGACGGGTCGAAGGCTGGTTCGACATTCTGCTGCGCGGGGCTCGCCAGTTGCGCCTGCACGGGAGCTTCCGGAGTCGGCTGATCTTCGGTGAAGACAGGCTCAATCGGAGCCTGGCGAAGCATCGGTGCGGGTTCATCATAATCAACCGCCGGCTCAAGCGCCGGCGCCGAGCCGATCACCCGCCGCGGCACGTCATCGATCGAGATATCGTTGGCCGGATCAAGGTGAGGCGAATCGTAGCGTTCGAATTCCTGGAGCAGTTCGTCCTCCAGGTTGAACGCGGGCTCGCGCCGACCCTGTGCCGGCGAGGCCGCAGCAGGACGCGCGAACGCAGGCAGGTCGTCGTACCCTACGATACGGGCGAGTTCCGCCAGCGGGTCGTCATCGGCGAAGAAGTCCGGCAGATCATTCCGGCTACGCGCAAGGTTGTTATCGGCCATTACCCCGTCCACTCACCTACATTGCTACGGCTCTGCCAGCGCAATGTGGGGAAATGAGGGCAGTAACTACCGCATTTCTTCCGGTGCTGCAGTACCTGTGATTGCAAGTCCAGACTTCAAAACACAAGCGACGGCATGCACCAGCCCAAGCCTGGCAATGCTCAATTGTCGGTTCCTATCGTTAACAAAGCGTAATTCCGGCTGATCCTTACCCTTATTCCAGTGAGCGTGGAAGGAACTGGCGAGATCGTAGAGGTAGAATGCCAGCCGGTGCGGCTCCTGCGCAAGGGCCGCAGCTTCAACGATTCTGGGGTATTCCGCGAGCTTTGCGACGATCTGGATCTCGTTAGGATCGGTAATCAACGCGGTGGAGCCAGCAAGGTCGATTGACGCCAGATCGAGGTCCGGAAACGCTTCCTTGGCCTGCCGCAGGACCGATGCAGTGCGCGCATGGGCGTATTGCACGTAGAAGACCGGGTTGTCCTTCGACTGCTCTGTGACCTTGGCGAAGTCGAAGTCGAGCGGCTCGGAGCTCTTCCTGTAGAGCATCATGAAGCGGACCGCATCGCGACCGACCTCATCCACCACTTCGCGCAGCGTCACGAAGTTGCCGGAGCGTTTCGACATCTTCACCGGTTCGCCGTTGCGGAAGAGCTTCACGAGCTGGCAGAGGAGCACGGTGAGCTTCGCTGACCCGCCGGATACGGCACGCGCCAGCGCTTCCAGGCGCTTCACGTAGCCGCCATGGTCGGCACCCAGCACATAGATCATCTCGTCGTAGCCGCGGTCGTACTTGTCCTTGAAGTAGGCCACATCGGCCGCGAAATAGGTGTAGCTGCCGTCCGACTTGATCAGCGGACGGTCGATATCATCGCCCACCTCGGTCGAGCGGAACAGCGTCTGCTCCCGGTCTTCCCAGTCTTCCGGCAACTGGCCCTTCGGCGGCGGCAGCGTTCCGCGGTAAACATGCCCCTTGAAGGTCAGGTCGTTGATTGCCTGCCGGATGCCCTGCGCGCCGTTCGCATGCAGGGTGCGCTCGGAGAAGAAGATATCGTGCTTGACGTTAAGCGCCTCGAGATCCTCTCGGATCATGGCCATCATCATCTCGATGGCCTTGTCCTTGACGATCGGCAGCCATTCATCTTCCGGCATGGCCAGCAGGCGCTGCCCGTATTCCTTTGCAAGGTCCTGGCCGACGGGAACGAGGTAATCGCCTGGGTAAAGCCCCTCCGGGATCTCACCGACAACTTCGCCCAGTGCTTCCCGGTAACGAAGAAAGGCCGAGCGCGCGAGGACGTCGATCTGGCTGCCGGCGTCGTTGATGTAATATTCCTTGTCGACCTGGTAGCCCGCAAATGCCAGCAGGTTGGCGAGCGCATCGCCCACCACGGCACCACGGCAGTGTCCGACGTGCATCGGCCCCGTCGGATTGGCGGAAACATATTCCACGTTTGCCTTGCGGCCCTGGCCGAGCGTGGAGCGGCCATAATCCACACCTTCGCGGATCATCGTCGCCAGCAGGTTCTGCCAGTAACCGATCGAAAGACGGATATTGATGAACCCCGGTCCGGCGACCGAAACGTCGCTGACATCCGGGTCGTTGCGTATCGTGGTGGCGATGATATCGGCCAGTGCGCGCGGGTTGGTACCAAGCGGCTTGGCGAGAACCATGGCAGCGTTGGTGGCCACATCACCATGGCTCTGGTCGCGCGGTGGCTCTACCGTGACACGGTTGAAGTCGACTTCGCTTCGCTTTTCCTTGACGATATCAATCGTTTCCAGAGCATTCTTTATTCTGATCTCGAAGTCGGCGAAGAGGTTCATATCACTCATCCGCAGCACGAGGCCGCGGATCCTTGAAAGCGGTTGTCGTTGGCTCGGGTGCCTAGCGCAAATCGGGAGTCTGGTCAAACAGCTCGCCATGCGCCCGGATGGCATAGGTATCCGTCATTCCGGCAAGATAGTCACCGACGTGGCGGGCGCGGGCGGCTTCGCTCAGGCCGGAAATCTGCTCCACCCAAAAATGGCTGTGCATCAGCGTCGGATCGTCCATGTAGGCCTGGAACAGGTCGGACACGATCTTGGCTGCGCCAGCGCGGATCCGCATGATCTCCGGATGCCGGTAGATGCGGGAGAACAGCAGCTTCTTGATCTGCCGGTCCGTCTCGGCCATTTCCGCCGAGAACGTCGCCACGACATGGTCCGCGGCGCGGATGTCTGCAGCACTTTGCGGCGTCAGCGTCTTGAGGTTCGCCTGCGCGACGGCAATGACGTCCTCCACCATGTGGGTGATCTGCCGGCGAGTGACCTCGTAGGCAAAGCGCGACCGCTCCAGGTTGGGATATTTTGCCCGCACCTCCGCCATCAGGCCGGAGAGGAACGGCACCTCCTCGAGCATATCGAAGGTCAGCAGGCCGGATCTGAGCCCGTCGTCGATGTCATGGGTATTGTAGGCGATGTCATCGGAGATCGCTGCCAGTTGCGCCTCAAGGCTTGCAAAGCTCGCAAGCTCAAGATCGTGCAACTGCGTGTAGTCCAGGATCGGCTGCGGCACCGGCCCGCGTAGCCCCTCGCCCGTTGGGCTGATCAGCGGACCGTTGTGCTTCACCAGCCCCTCGAGGCTTTCCCAGGTGAGATTGAGACCGTCGAACTCGGCGTAACGGCGTTCCAGCTTGGTAACGATCCGCAGCGACTGGGCGTTATGGTCGAAGCCGCCGTAGGGCTTCAGCATCTCGTCCAGCGCATCTTCCCCCGTGTGGCCGAAAGGCGTGTGGCCGAAATCGTGCACCAGCGCCACGCCCTCCGCGAGGTCTTCGTCCACCTTCAGGGCACGCGCGAGAGCGCGAGCGATCTGGGCGACCTCGATCGTGTGCGTCAGGCGCGTGCGGTAATGGTCACCATCCGGGCTGATGAACACCTGTGTCTTGTGCTTCAGCCGGCGAAAGGCGGTGGTATGCACGATGCGGTCGCGGTCACGCTGGAACTCCGAGCGCGTCAGGCTGCCCGGCTCGGGATACATCCGTCCGCGCGACGACCAGGGGTTTGAAGAATAGATCGCGCGCTCGCCGCTTCCGAACCCAAGCGTGCCGGTATCGATTGTCATGCCTTCACCTGCCTTCTCGGCCTCGCCCAAGCCTCTATCGGACCATTGACGCGCCTCTTGCCTCTTCATACCTATAGTACAGCCGTGCACAATGCCGGTGAATTGATGTAAAGCCAGTCGCGCAAGGCTGGCTCAGGATGTAGGTGTCAGCTCCGGGCCTTGAACCCGGCAGGAGACGAAAATGAATGCGAATGTGACGCTCTCGGATGCCGCCGCGAAGCGAATCTCCGAAATCGTGCAAGCCGAAGCAGGAAAACAGGCGCTTCGGGTATCGGTCGAGGGCGGCGGCTGTTCCGGCTTTTCCTACAAGTTCGACCTGGCTGACGCTCAGCAGGATGACGATGTCGTAGTGGCGAATGGCGACGCAAAGGTGCTGATCGACAGCCTGTCGCTGGTCTACATGGCAGGTTCCGAAATCGACTTCGTCGACAACCTGCTCGGCCAGTCGTTCCAGATCAAGAATCCGAACGCGGTAGCAAACTGCGGCTGTGGCACCAGCTTCTCGATCTAGCATCGGCGTATCTGCCCCTTCCCATCGGCTTCGCTTTGGCTAAAAGAGAAGACCTCCGACCAGAGGAACGAGGCTGATGAAGATTGCCACCTGGAATATCAACGGCGTCAAGGCGCGCATCGACAGCTTGCGCCAGTGGCTCACCGATTCCTCGCCGGACATCGTCTGCCTGCAGGAAATCAAATCGGTGGACGAGAATTTTCCGCGTCTGGAGATCGAGGCCCTCGGCTACCATGTGGAAACGCATGGCCAGAAGGGCTTCAACGGTGTGGCCCTGCTTTCCAAGACGAAGCCGGATGAAGTCATGCGGGGCCTGCCGGGTGGCGATGGCTTGGATGGACCTGTCGACGAGCAGTCCCGGTACATTGAAGGCGTTTTTTCGATGCCGTCTGGCGCCATTCGAGTCGCTTCGATCTACCTGCCCAACGGCAACCCGGCTGATGATCCGGTGAAATATCCTTACAAGCTCGCCTGGATGGAGCGGCTGCGCAAACACGCGCAGGCTTGCCTTGAACTCGAGGAACCGCTGATCCTCGCCGGCGACTACAACGTGATTCCCGAACCACATGACTGCTTTGACCCGGCGGTCTGGGCAACGGACGCGCTCTTCCTGCCGCAGACGCGGGCTGCCTTCCGCCGCCTGGAAAATCTTGGCTTGACCGACGCCGTTCGCGCCACGAACGACGCGACTAAACTCTATTCATTCTGGGATTACCAGGCTGGCGCCTGGCAGAAGAACAACGGGATCCGCATCGACCACCTGATGCTCTCACCCGAGGCGGCGGATCGGCTAACATCAACATCGATCGAGAAGCACACCCGTGCCTGGGAAAAACCCTCCGACCACGTGCCCGTGATCGGCGTCTTCGACTTCGCCTAGCCTCACCTCAGGCTAGGCTTCGGCACCCTCAATCGGCGCCCTGTGCAAACTGCTGCGACAGGGCAACAGCACCGCGACGGTCTTCTTCACCGGCAACAGAGAATGCCTGCTCCTGCAACTGCTGCATCCAGGAACAGTCCTTCGCCGCACAGCGATCAAGCGCCGCCGTCATGAAGGCAAGCCCACGAACAATCTGGCCTTCCTGAAACAGGACGTTGCCGAAGATTGCCATCGCGCCGGCATGGCCGTTGCGCCGCGCCTGATTCAGCCACTTCTTGGCCTGCTGGATGCTGGCGCCACCGCCCTCGCCCGACAGCATCATCTTCGCGAGCTGGAACTGGGCTTCCGCGACGCCGAATGTCGAGGCGACCTGGAAATACAGCTGCCGTGCCTGAGACAGGTCGGGCTTGACCGGCGTGCCGGGAATGCCGCGGCGGTAATAACCGGCAAGCGACAGAAGCGCATTGATGAAGAAACCGGTGTCTTCAGAGCCCGGCTCGATGCCTTGCGCTGCAATTTCATTGTAGATCTTGAAGGCTTCGAAGTCGTCCTTCGTGACGCCGTCGCCATAGGCGTACATGTTAGCGAGCGCCCAGCGAGAGCCGGTGTGGCCCTTTTCCGCTGCATAACGATAGGCCTCGATCGCATCTTCCTTCTGGCCGTTCTTGTAGGCCTTGAAGCCGAACTTGAAGAGATCGAACGGCCCTGATTCCTTCGTGACGCCGGATTGGATGTCAAACGCAGAGGCCGACCCAGCAACCAGCGAGGCAATCGTCGCTCCAAGAAGCAATACTCTCATGGATCCGATACCAGACTTCGCCATCGTCATTTTCTTTCACGCTGCTTCAGCGCCACCCCATCGGTAGCTGGAACCCGAGCACCGCAAGCCACCACACGCTTCCTCATCCTTCCCACACGGAAGGTCCGCGCCGGTGATGTTGAAAGAAAACTGTAGATGCCGTTTCCGGCAATACTAGGACCTATTGCCGCCGCTTCCGTGGCAGATGAGCGAAGACATTCGTCCGCTCCGATCGCCCCGGCAAAAACTGGCCGTATTGTAGAAAACCCGCCCATGTTACTCCAATTGCGCGTCCCGCCCCCGCAAGTTCGCGCTCTTTGTCCTTTCATCGCTGCTCCCCGTTTGTGGCGGGAAATGGACAAAAGTCCCAGCTCCGGACCCGGCTCCCATAGTCCAGGAAAAGTGTTGCCAAAACGTCACGAGACGGAGAGGCAGGCCTTCACGAGCATGCGCTACAAACGCGAACGCCCGGCGCGAGGCCGGGCGTTCTTGTGTGTCTTGTTGATCAGAAGCGAACCTTGACCGAGGTCGAGATCGCCGTCACCAGATCGTCACCGAAGTCGTAGTTGGCACGCGTGCCATATTCCTCGCCGCCGAGCGTCACCCGGCCGGACTCGCCGCCGGTCAGGACGCCGATCACGCCCGCGAGGCGGAACTCGACGTTTTCATTCGGGGTGTAGGCAGCGCCAAGGCCGAGCGTCCAAGTATCGGTATTGGTACCGTAACCCTGCGAGGTACCGCGGTCCCAGGTGATGCTGGCCGCACCGCTCCACTGTTCATTGAATTTGTGGCCGATGCCGCCGCTGATGGTCCAGCCGTCACGGTAGCCCAAGTCCAGCGCGGTCACGCCACCCGGCGACGCACAACCAGCGAATGCTCCCGGATCTTTGCAGAAGAAGCGTACCTTCTGAAGCTGGCTCCAGTCGGTCCACTTCACCGAACCGAAGGCCAGCCAATCAGGCGCGATACCGGACTGAACCCTGAGTTCCACGACATCCGGCATGCTCTGCGAGCCGTAAACATCGAACGGCGCCGTACCGTTGACCTGCGACAGGTCCAAGGTGCCGGTAATGTCGTTCAGCTTGACCTCGCTGTTGTAAACAAGGCTGGCGCGGAAGGCGTATTCCGGGATCTCGTAGGCGAGACCTGCACGCCAGCCCCAACCGTCGCCTTCAAGGTCAAGACGGCCTACGCCGCTTTGCAAGCCGCCAAACGCCGGCGGAACGCCGGTGAAATCCTGAACCAGGCGTTCCTGGAAACCGAAGACTTCCTGATAGAAACCACCACCAATGATGCGGAGCTGTCCCGGACCGGCATCAAAACGGTACGAGCAGGTCAGCGCGTAGTTGCGGCTCTCGACCTTGGTTTCGATGTCTTCGTTGGCGCCAGCCCAGTCACGACCTGGTTTCTTGTGAGCGCCCCACGGTTCGGAGTAATCGAACATGCAGTCCGCGTTGTCGATGCCGGCCTTGATGCCGATGCGCGGCACCCAATAACCTTCACTGCCGTCTGCCGACGTGGACAAACCATTCAAGTTACCGCCGCCATTGCCGGCTGCAGTGCCGTTGAATGGAAAAGCGCCCGAAGTAGTATCCACGTCCTGCACGTTCTTCAGCTTGCGCTGCGGCATGACGTAGGTAGCCGCCGCTTCGGCGGCCACTTTGCCCGGATCAAACAGGAGGTCGATGTTGTAGCCGCCCCTCTCGAGGCCCCCTGCAAAGGCAGGTGATTGGAGCGCCACGAGGCCAGCGGCCGCCACAAATCCGCCTGCTAAAGTCTTTCTTACCATAATTGCTCCCACTCCCGGTAAGGTGATGGAGGCAGTCTAAGAGCTGGATTCCAAATAACAACTTTCACCGACGCGCGTGCGGGCGCCGGAGCATGGCGCATAATTTACGTAAAGAATTCAAGTGTCACGCGTAGCTTCCGTCGTTGCGGAATAAAATGCTACCACATCAGCTCTACTCGCTAAAATGTGAAAAAATATCACCTACTTCAAAAGGTGTGTGGCAACTCAGCAACAGACGCAGTTTCTGGATCTTCGCATCTGCAAAACGCGTAACCGGAGCCTACAACGACCCATAAAAAAATGCCGCACCGGGTTACCGGCGCGGCAATGTGATTGGTCAACCGAATCGAAGCGGTCAGCCGGCTTCGGAAACGCGAAGCATTGCAGTCCTCAGGTTGGCGATCTGGATTTCCAGTTCCGCGAAGCGCTCACGCTCGGCGGCAACCACTTCCGGATCAGCATTCGCCACGAACTTGTCGTTAGCGAGCTTCTTGCCGATGCGGTCCATCTCCGCCTGCGTCTTGCCGATGTTCTTTTCGATACGTGCCTTTTCGGCAGCGAGATCAATCAGCGTGCCGAGCGGGAGGCATGCTGTTGCTTCACCGACGACAACCTGCGCCGCACCCTTCGGTGCAACATCGGCAAGCTCAATGCTGGCAACGCGAGCCAGGCGCCCAATCGCGCTCTCGTGCTGCTTCAGGCGGCCTTGCGTCAATTCATTGGCGCCAACGACAACAAGCGGCGCCGTGGCGGACGGCGGAACGTTCATTTCGGCGCGCGCGGAGCGCAGACCCGAAACGAGGTCGACGAGCCAGTTGATCTCTTCGGCCGCCGCATCGTCAGCAAAGCTGGCCAGCGGCCAGTCTGCGTGGCAGAGCAAACCATCGCGCTGCGCCGTATGCGCCCAAAGCTCTTCCGTCATGAACGGCATGAACGGATGCAGCAGCTTGTACGTCTGTTCAAGCACATAAGCCATGCAGGCCTGCGCCTCGGCCTTGGCCTCTTCGTCGTCGCCCATGAAGATCGGCTTCAGGAGTTCCAGGTACCAGTCGCAGACCTGGTTCCAGACGAAACGATAAAGCGCGTTGGCCGCCTCGTTGAAGCGGTGCGTCTCGATCGCCTGTGTCACGTCGCCAACGGTCTTCGACAGCTCCGTCAGGATCCAGCGGTTGACGGTGAGCTTGGCATTTTCCGGCACGAACGCAGGATTACGCGACACGCCGTTCATTTCCGCAAAGCGGGTCGCGTTCCACAGCTTGGTGCCGAAGTTACGATAGCCAGCGATGCGGGCTGGGTCGAGCTTCACGTCCCTGCCCTGTGCCGCCATGATCGCCAGCGTGAAGCGCAAGGCGTCAGCACCATATTCCTCGATCAGGTCGAGTGGGTCGATGACGTTGCCCTTCGACTTCGACATCTTCTGGCCATTCTTGTCGCGAACCAGCGCGTGGACATACACGGTGCTGAACGGCTCAACCGGATTGCCTTCCTCATCCTTCATGAAGTGCAGGCCCATCATCATCATGCGGGCAACCCAGAAGAAGATGATGTCGAAGCCGGTGACGAGGACGTTCGTCGGGTAATAGCGCGCCAGTTCCGGCGTCCTGTCAGGCCAGCCAAGGGTGGAGAACGGCCAAAGCGCCGAGGAAAACCACGTGTCGAGCACGTCCTCGTCACGCGTCAGGATCTCGCCCGGCTGGAAGTTTTCAAGCTTCTCCTGGACCCAGGCCTTCCATGGGCCCTCATGGGCCAGGTAGTGCTGGACGGCGGCGTCGAGCGCTTCTTCTTCCGTCTTCTCGACGAAGCACTGGCCGTCCGGACCATACCAGGCCGGAATCTGGTGGCCCCACCAGAGCTGGCGCGAAATGCACCACGGCTCGATGTTCTCCATCCATTCGAAATAGGTTTTTTCCCAATTCTTCGGGACGAAGTTGGTGCGGCCCTCGCGAACGGAAGCAATCGCCGGTTCCGCCAGCGTCTTGGCGTCAACAAACCACTGGTCGGTCAGCATCGGTTCGATGACGACGCCGGAGCGGTCGCCAAACGGCTGCATGATCTTCTTGTTCTCGACGTAAGGAATGTCGTTGCCTTCCGCGTCCTTGACGGTCACGGCAAGACCTTCGGCATTGATGGCTTCGATGATCTTCTTGCGCGCTACCATGCGGTCGAGACCGCGATACTCGTCCGGAACGAGGTTCAGGTCGTCGACCTCGGCTTCGCTCGGCAGTTCGCCGGACCTGGTGATCTCCAGCGCTCGGGCGGCGCAAACGGCATAGGGCTCGCCGTCATCGCGCATCGAAGCCGTCGTATCCATCAGGCGATACAGCGGGATCTTGTTGCGGCGTGCAACCTGGTAGTCGTTGAAGTCATGCGCGCCGGTGATCTTGACCGCGCCGGAGCCGAAGGTCGGATCAGGATATTCGTCGGCAATGATCGGAATCAGGCGGCGATGTTCTTTCGGGCCAACCGGTATTTCGCAGAGCTTGCCGACGATCGGCACATAACGCTCGTCAGAAGGATGAACGGCAACGGCGCCGTCACCCAGCATGGTTTCCGGACGCGTCGTGGCGATCGAGATATAGTTGCGCTCTTCCTGCAGGACGACGTTTCCGTCAGCATCCTTCTCGACATAGGTATAGGTTTCGCCGCCGGCCAGCGGGTACTTGAAGTGCCACATATGGCCGTCGACTTCCTTGGACTCGACTTCCAGGTCCGAGATCGCCGTCTCGAACTTCGGGTCCCAGTTGACGAGCCGCTTGCCGCGGTAGATGAGCCCTTCCTTGTAAAGCGTTACAAAAACTTCAAGAACGGCCTTCGACAGGCCCTCGTCCATGGTGAAGCGTTCGCGCGACCAGTCACAGGATGCGCCAAGCCGCTTCAGCTGGTTGAAGATCAACCCGCCGGATTCCGCCTTCCATTCCCAGACACGATCAACGAAGGCCTCGCGGCCCATCTCGCGGCGGCCCGGAAGCTGACGTTCCATCAACTGCCGCTCAACCACCATCTGCGTCGCGATACCGGCATGGTCCATGCCCGGCTGCCACAACACGTCCTTGCCGCGCATGCGCTCGAAGCGGACCATGATGTCCTGCAGCGTGTTGTTGAGCGCGTGGCCCATGTGCAGCGAGCCGGTAACGTTCGGCGGCGGGATTACGATCGTGAAGGTTTCCGCACCCGGCTTTGCATTGGCGCCGGCGCGAAACGCATCTGCCTCGTCCCAGGCCTGAGCGACTTTGGGTTCAACGGCGGTGGAATCGTAGGTCTTCTCAAGCATTTTCTGGCCTGTTTCTTGTCTGAACAGAGATGGAGCGGTGTTAAAGATGTGGGGCCGCGGGAGTCAATAAAAAAGCCGCCCCGTTCCCGGAGCGGCCTTTTATCCGAACCCGACGGTAAACTAGCGGCGCGGACCGCGGGCCACGCGCTCGATCTCTTCGCGCACGAGGCGTTCGACCAGCGTCGGCAGGTTGTCATCGAGCCATTCCTGCAGCATCGGGCGCAGCATGTCCTGCGCCATATCTTCAAGCGAACGGCGCTCCATTCCGTTGAACACCGCGGCCAGTTCGCTGAAGGAGCGAGCCACATGGGCGCCGGCTTCCTGCGACAGGAGGCTTGCGGTTTCTTCAATCTTGGCCGGCAGGCTGCGTGCGGCATCCTGCGAAGGGCGCACTTCCTGGCGCAGTTCCGGCTCATGACGCGGTGGCATCGACTGGCGCGGCTCGACGGCGGGGGCTTGAGCGGCAGAAACCTGTTCGGCGCGTGACGGATATTGCTGGGCCGGTGCACTTACCTGTTCGGCGCGCGGTGCGGGAGCAGGCTCGGGCATGCGGAACTCTGGCATGCGCGGGGCGATTGCAGGCTCTTCAGGCTGCGCAACGGGGGCAGCCGCGACCGGAGCTGCTGCTGCTGCACGCGCGCTGCTGGCCTCCTGCTGGCGGGCGGAGGCGGCACGCACACGGGCTGCGACATCGGCGAGCGACAGCGAGCGTTCTGCACCCGCCGGTGCCTGGGCGTTGTGCGAGGAAAAGTCCATCGGCTCGTCGCGCGTCGGCAGGCCGCGGTCGTTGGCGACGATATCCGGCGTGAAACCCTGTTCTTCCTGTTCGATCTCGTCTTCGAAATCGACCGGCATCAGGTGCGGCTGGGGCGAGTCCGCAGTCGGCTCGTTGCTTTCAATGATCCGTCGAATGGAAGCCAAAATTTCTTCCATGGAAGGTTCACGCGCTACATTTGGCTGAGCCATTTCAATCCCCGCTGTTACCGCACTTGATTCGGCTCCAACCGCAGAAGCGACGAATCGCAGTGACTTTAAGATCTTGAGCGGGTTCGAAACAATCACTAGTGCCCCCGCCGCGGGAGGCATGCACAGTTTTGTTGGCGAGGTGAATCTTCGATGTCACACCCGCCTGCGTGGTGAACCGCCAAAAACAAAGGGGCCGTTTCCGGCCCCCTGTGTCATTCAAGAGCGTTCAAGCTTAGAATACAAACTCGCGTTCGATGCGGAAGCCTGGAAGCGGCTTGACCGAGCTGTTGAAAGCCGAGCCTTCCGAGATCACGCCGTTTTCGCGCACCAACACCTTGGCCTGGCCGGTGCTGCCGTAACCGATGACACCGACGAGGCGACCGCCATCACGAAGCTGGTCGAGAAGTGCTGCCGGCACCTGTTCGACGGCGCCGTTGAGGAAGATCAGGTCGTAAGGCGCTTCCGCCGCATAACCCTGCTCCAGCGGGCCGTTGACCACGGCCACGTTGTCGTATCCGAGCGAAGACAGCGTGGCAGAGCTCTGGGCGACGAGCGCTTCATCTTCTTCCAGCGACACGACGGAACCTGCCAGGCGGGACAGAAGTGCCGACGTGTAGCCCGTCGCGCCACCCACTTCGAGCACCACGTCGTCCTTTGTGATGGCAGCAAGCTGCAGGAGCTTTGCCAGCGGCGACGCCTTGATCATGTAACGACCGGGGGAAACTTCGATATCGCCATCGATATAAGCGAGGGACTTCATCTTCTCAGGCACGAAGGCCTCGCGCGGCACGTTATAGAATGCCCGCAGAACAGAATGCGACGTGACGTCGGTGGTGCGGATCTGCGTGTCCACCATCTTCAAGCGCGCGGCTTCGAAATCAATCATCTCGGTCGGTCCCAAATCAGCCGGCCATGTGCCGGTCCTTTTGGCCCGTCTTAATCGCGGCTTCCGATGCTTTCAAGGTCTGGCGGACACTCGAGAAGAAATGGAATGGTTCTTGTAGCCTAAAGACGCGACGTGTGCCGCCTTATGCATAGGCTGGAGGTGCGGTTTCCAGCTTGGCTGCCGTGCTGTAGTCGCGGCCATAGGAAGAGCGCAGGCTCTGCTCCTTTTCGGCCGCGTGCTGTTCGGCGATCGTCAGCGGAAACACACCGTCGGCAAAGGTGCCGGTGTCTTCAAGGTTGTTGTTGGAAAAACGCCATGTGCCGATAAACCTGGACAACATTCTCCACCTCCTCCGTTCGTCCCATTCAAGTCCCCGGGACGCCTTTCGGTTCCGAGGCTACGGCGCGAATTGTTAAAAAGAGGCGACCTTGCACCGCACACAAGATGAAGCTGGTAAATGGTTGTTTGAGATGTGGGGCGCGGGTGCCGATCATGGACCGCAAGGGGGAAGCGCTGCCTCAATTAGCTCATGGATCTTCCGTCGCGTGAACGGTTCCGGAGCGGGGTGAACGGGGCACATAAAAGCCCATGTCCCCCGCCAAACGGCCGCTTGACGGTCGCGCGAGCTTCAGCCACCCTTACTACAATAACGGGTGGGGGAATCATGAGCACAATCGAAGAAAGTCTTCGCGCCATAGCGGAGCGCGTGAAGTCGCATTCATCCACCATGGCGACGGAGGAGGCAGTGAAGACTGCCGTAGTCCTGCCGTTTCTCAGGGCGCTCGGCTACGATGTCTTTGACCCTTCGGAAGTTGTGCCCGAGTTCACTGCGGATGCTGTAGGGAAGAAGGGTGAGAAAGTCGATTATGCTATCAAAATCGATAACGAGATCCGGATCCTGATCGAGTGCAAGCCGATCTCTGTTACGCTCGAGAAAAAGCATCTGGACCAACTCTACCGATATTTCAGCGTCACCAACGCCAAATTCGCCATCTTAACCAATGGTCGCACGTTCAATTTCTACACTGACCTTGACGCTCCAAATAAGCTCGACGCTAAGCCATTCTTTGTATTTGACGTCGCGGACTTCAACGCAGGCATCGTTTCCGAATTAAAGAAATTCGAAAAGGCTTCGTTCGATGTTGGCGCCATTCTGGCGACTGCGGAACGCCTGAAATACACGTCGGGGGTGAAGCAGGTTCTCTCAAAACTGATCGAAGATCCCTCCGATGAGTTCGTGAGGATGGTCTCCTCAGGCGTTTATGAAGGCAGAATGACCCAACAGGTGCGGGAAACCTTCACCGGGATCGTTAGGTCGGCATTCCGGGAGGTGATAATGGATACGGTCAAGAGTCGCCTCTCAAATGCTCTCGCAGACACAGAAGAAGTCATCGAGAAGATCGATACCCCTGTGGACGAGGAGCCCGATATCGTCACCACAGATGAGGAGCGAGAAGGGTTCATGATCGTCAAGGCGATCGTTCGCGATACGATCAAGGCCACGCGCGTGACGATGCGAGATCAAAAGACCTACTGTGGCATCTTGATTGACAACAACAACCGAAAGCCGCTCGCCCGATTGTGGTTCAACCGATCGGTCAAGTACATCGGTTTGTTCGACGGCGAGGTCGAAGAGCGACTGATCGTCGAAAGCCTAGACAAAATCTACGATTACAGTGAAAGGCTTCGGGCCACAGCGAGGAAATACGCAGAAGCCTGACGGCACGCTAAGCAACGCGGGTTTATGTCTGGAAGAGATGGAGGCCTCGCCGAGAATCGAACTCGGGTGCAAGGATTTGCAGTCCTCTGCGTCACCACTCCGCCACGAGGCCATCCGGATGCTGAAATCAGCGAGTGGTGACGGGCGTTTAGAACGAATCGAGAGTGGGTGCAATAGGCCCTGTCCGCAGATCGTGCATTTTTCACAGGGCCGTGTCGGACACGCCCCGCAGTGCGTGCAAAAACTGGTCCATGCCGGCCCCCACGCCCTCAGCCCCCGGGCAAGGCGCCGGGTCAATTCAGGCCGGCCAATAGATGTCGGATCGGAAATCGGCCGGAATATCAACGAGGCCCGAAAGCACTTCTGCCACGTACCGGATCTGCATGGCGGGATACTCTATCTCGCGGGGGATGGGCATGTTCGTCAGCGCCCGGCGGTTGCGCCATTTCGGGTAACCCAGCGCATTCAGCCGCCGTTCGGCTTCGCGTTCCACGTCCCGCTGCGTCGGCGTGGCGCAGTCTTCTTCGGGGTAAGGTTTCCCAAGCCCGCCTTCGATTACTCTGAAGCCCATATCCGCCCCCGCGGCCAGTCCCGATCCATTCTTTGTCTTGAGGCGCGTCCGGTTCGGAGCCTCCGGACCAGAATGGGTAGCGCATGCTGTAGAATGTGCTAACATACCGATACAGCTTCTTGGGGAGGATTTTCGGGCGGCGGACATGCGGTGGAGGAGACCGTCATGGAATATTTCGCATTCGTAACTGCACTCAATCCCATCGTGCTCGGCGTGCTGGCAATCGTGCTCGCCTGCGGCGCCTATGATCACTGGGCGAGCTCGAGGTAAGTCTGCGCTTCAGGCCTTGCGCTTGTGTGAGCGGCGTGCCCTCCGCGGCCCCGTTTCTTTGCGTCGGATTCGAATGCTGCTATGCAGGGCGCAATCGTGGCTGCATGGAGCAAGACATTGGACGCAAGCATTGAATTCCAGGATACCTCAACCTCGCTCAGCGGCACATTGCGCAACCTGATCGGCGGCATCCAGGGCCAGTCGGTTACGCTGCGGCAATTGATGGACGCGGTGGGCGAGCAGGGTCTCCTGCTGATTTGCGCCGTCGCCTCCCTTCCCTTCCTGATCCCCGTGTCGATCCCCGGCGTCAGCACCGTCTTCGGCGCGGCGATCATCCTCGTCAGCCTTGCGATTACGGCCAACCGCCTGCCCTGGCTGCCGCGGCAGATCCTCGACCGCCGACTGGAATCGGCAAAACTCGTTCCGGCGCTCGAAAAGGGCGTCAGCATCGTGTCACGGCTCGACCGTTACCTGAAGCCGCGCCTGACGGGGCTGACGTCGGGACGGCTCATCAACCGCATCAACGGGCTGGCGATCACCCTTGCGGGCGTGCTCCTGATGTTTCCGCTCGGCCTCATCCCCTTTTCCAACACGCTTCCGGGAATCGCCATCCTGCTGTTGTCGACCGGAATGATCCAGCGCGATGGCGTCGTGGTGCTCGGCGGCTACCTCTTCAACGTCATCACCATCGTGTATTTCGGCGTGCTTGCCTATTTCGCCTTCAGCGCCGGCCAGGGCATCGCGTCGCTGTTCGGCTGAGAAAAGCTTATTTCGGCGCCGATCGGTCGGCGCCGTTCTTTCTCGCCTGCCGCCTCGCCCACCAGAGCGCGATGCGGCGGCGCTTGCGCCGGACGGCGGGAAGATCGTGCGACAGCACAAGCAGCCCCAAGGGCACCATCCAGAACCCGAGAATCGGAAGAAAGCCAAGCGTGCCGCCGCACACCAGCAGCACGCCTGTGGTGATGCGTCCCGCCCGCGACTGCGGCATCGGGACCCGAACGGGGCCGATCAGAAGCTTTCCCGTCAGCGGATCAATGCCGAATTTCTTCTCACCCTTCTGCACCACCGACACCGAGGCTCCTTTGCATGACTGTTTCAACAGGCGAAAAATGGGGCCCAGCGGTGGATAAAACAACCAAGTGCATTTTTTTCAAAAAAAGCGCTTGGCAAAACCGAAAAGCATCAGTATTACCCGCCGCACACGCCGCCACCGAGCGGTTGTTCCCTGGTAGCTCAGCGGTAGAGCATTCGACTGTTAATCGACAGGTCGCCGGTTCGAATCCGGCCCGGGGAGCCATTTCTTCTTCAAGAGACTGGCTCTTTCCGCCTCAAGCGTCATAGACGCTGAACTCCAGACACCTCTCATCTATCTTCCGCCGCGTCCCTCACAGGCTCGAATTTTCGCGCGCCGTGGAAACTTAAACGGCTTCTCGTTGTTCCCTCCCTGAAAATTTGTCCGCCTCGGCCTTCAAAATCAGACGGCCGAGCGGGAGCGAAGGGAGATGAAATGAGAGCTCTGGTCTGGCACGGCAAGGAAGACATCCGCTGCGACACGGTTGAAGATCCCAAGATCGAGGACCCGCGCGACGCCATCATCAAGGTGACGAGTTGCGCCATATGCGGCTCCGACCTGCACCTCTTCCACAACTACATCCCCGCCATGAAGCCCGGCGACATCATGGGCCATGAAATGATGGGCGAAGTGGTCGAGACTGGCTCCGGAATCAACGGTGCCTTGAAGAAGGGCGACCGCATCGTCGTGCCTTTCACCATCAACTGCGGCGAATGCGACCAGTGCAAGCGCGGAAACTATTCCGTCTGCGAACGAAGCAACCGCAACAAGGACATCGCCGACAAGGCATTCGGCCATACCACAGCGGGCCTTTTCGGCTATACGCATCTCACCGGCGGGTATCCGGGCGGCCAGGCGGAATACATGCGCGTGCCGTTTGCGGATACAACCCACATCAAGGTGCCGGATAGCCTTACCGACGAGCAGGTGCTTTTCCTCGGCGACATCTTCCCGACCGGCTGGCAGGCCGCCGCGCAGTGCGACATCGAGCCGACCGATACCGTTGCCATCTGGGGCTGCGGCCCTGTCGGCCAGATGGCGATCCGCAGCGCTATCCTGCTTGGCGCCAGGCAGGTGGTGGCGATCGACCGCATCCCGGAACGGCTTACCATGGCGCAGGCGGCCGGCGCGATCACCATCAACTTCCAGGATGAGAGCGTCGTCGAGCGCCTGAACGACCTCACATCCGGCAAGGGCCCCGACAAGTGCATCGATTCCGTCGGTCTCGAATCGCACGTGTCGTTCAGCCAGCCGGACACCGTCATGGACCGCGCCAAGCAGATGATGATGATGGAAAACGACCGTCCGCATGTGCTGCGCGAGATGATCTATGTCTGCCGTCCGGCCGGCATCATCTCGATCCCCGGCGTCTACAGCGGCCTCGTTGACAAGATCCCGATGGGCCCGGCCATGAACAAGGGGCTTACCTTCCGCATGGGCCAGACCCACGTTCGCCGCTGGACGGACGACCTGCTGCGCCGAATCGAGGAAGGCGAAATCGACCCATCCTTTGTCATCACCCATCGCGCCAAACTCGAGGATGGGCCTGAGATGTACAAGGTCTTCCGGAACAAGCAGGACGACTGCATCAAGGTCGTGCTGACGCCCTGATCGGAGAGAAAATCATGAACTACATCGCAAACATGGTGCAGCCCAAGAGCAACCCGAAGATCATCTCCTCGGGCCCAAGCTCGCGCGACTCCGCCGATCAACTGACACGGGCGCTTGGCTGGTTCAGCATCGGGCTGGGACTGATGGAGATTTTTGGCGCCAACCGCATGAGCCATGCTCTCGGCATGCCGCGCGCCGAAGGCCTCATCCGCGCTTATGGCGTGCGGGAGATCGGTGCGGGTGTGATGACGCTCTCCACCGAAAAGCAGGCGGGCCTCGTCAGCCGCGTGGCAGGTGATGCGCTGGATATCGCCACCCTTGCCACCGCCATCCGTCCCGACAACCCGAAACGTGGCAATGCCGCCCTGGCGCTCGGTCTTGTGCTAGGCGTGACAGCGCTCGACATCATCGCGACGCAGGCCGTGTCGCGCCGCAACGCCCGCCGCTCACCCGGCCGCAACTACAGTGATCGAAGCGGTTTTCCTGCTCGTCCGCGTGCCGCGGCACCGGCCAGCAATAGCGCGTCGCAGATCTGAGGAGACAGTATGAGCAGAAGAGCCCTGATCATCCTGGCCGCCATCATCGTTGTCGCCGCGGGCATCATGGCGACGATCCCGGACAATGACCAGCCGGGGGCGGCGGCCGATCACCCCTCGCCGGCCACAGGCCAGCCCAAGAACCCGGCGGCTCCCGCGCCAGGGGCCTAGTCTGAGCGAGTATAAATCTAGAGAAGCTGCCTCACAGGGCAGCTTCTTTTTTTATGGAGATGTCTGGATCCGGGAGGTCTAGACCAGTACCGGCGCCTGGCGCAGAAACTCCTCGGTTGGCAGGAGTTCAAGCTGCACCGAGAAGCGCTGGGCAAGCACGTCGATCGCGGCGTCATGGGTGTCATCGGCGCCGCTGCAGACGGCATCCTCCAGCACCACCAGCCGGAAGCCGAGATCGATGGCGCCAAGCACGGTGGAGAGCACGCAGACGTCGGTTTCCCCGCCGCTGATCACCAGCGTATCGACGGACTCTTCCCGCAGTTGGGAAAGTAGCCGCGCATCGAGCCAGGGCGAATAGACCGGCTTGTCGAGCACGCGCGCCGGCGGCACGAGCCGCTTGAGCGGCGCGACGAGGTCGATCATGTCCGGCGGCATCTGCTCGCGGGTCATCACGTCCCACTTGCGGTAATAGTCCTGCCAGGCGCCCGTGGCGTCCTCCGCACGCATCGGCGGTACGAAGCGGGTGAAGATGGTGCGCGCTGCATGGCGCTTCGACACCTCTTCCACCTGCGGCAACACCCGCTCCATCCACGGCACGTTCCAGGGCGTATCCTCGGCAAACATCCGCTGCATGTCGACGCAGAGATGGCGCCAGTTTGCATCTGCTTTCATCAAGCCACCTTCAGGATCATCAGTTTCGGCTGTCGTCTGGCTCTGCCATCTTGCGATGCTGCTTGGCGAGCGTTTCGGCCGGCGTCACGTTGGCTGCGGCCGTCATGACCTTGTTCTTCCAGCCGGCGGCGACGTCACCTTCGCCATCGAGCATCGCCTCATAACCGGTCTTGGCGACAAAGGCCGGATCATCCTTCTTGCCCTGCCCAACCGGTGTGTCGAGCATGTCGGCGCGTTCAAAGAATTCCGTGTCGGTCGGTCCCGGCATCAGGCAAGTGACCGAAACGCCCGTCCCCTTCAACTCCTCGCGCAGCGCAAACGAGAACGAGTTGATGAACGCCTTCGTGCCGTTATAGACCGCCTGAAAAGCGCCCGGCATGAAACCGGCGATCGAGCCCGTGAACAGGATACGGCCCTTACCGCGGCTGCGCATGCGTCCTGCAACGCTGTGGACGAGTGCGATCGTGCCGCTGATATTCGTATCCACGACACGCTGCGCTTCGGCGATCTTCTGGTCAAGGAAGCCGTCGCCCAAGCCGCGACCGGCATTCGCCATCAACAGGTCCACCGGACGCCCGAGTGCGTCGAGGCCGGCAATAAACCGCCGCACGCCCTCCGGCGTCGCAAGATCGCCCTGCATCGCTTCGACGCTGACGCCGAATTCCTTCAGCGTCGCCGCCGCATCCTGGATGCGCGGCTCGTCGGCCACGATCACCAGGTCGTATCCATCCTGTGCGGCACATTTGGCCAGTTCGTAGCCGATGCCCGTCGAGGCGCCGGTGACAACGGCAAGGCCTTTTTCCGGTTGATTGGTGCTCATCAGATCCTCCAGATGCAGTCGCCAAAGCGCGACCGTTTCGGGGCGCTAACAGTTACGGAGGGAGATTGTTTCCTTTGTCCGACGGAGAAACCGTGTGGGTGGAACGCAACTTCTCGGGACGCGGGTGGTTGTCGCGGGGACATGTAGCAGGAGCATTTCTGATGAAAAACAACCGCACCATCATGATCATCGTGATTGCGATCATTGTCGTTGCAGGACTTGTGTATCTCCTGCCGGGCCGCGGTGGTGGCGAGAGCGAACAACCTTCGCCGCACGCCATCGACCAGTCGAACTAGAACGGCTTCAGAGATGCGGGGGCGGCTCGACCGCATAATGCCGCTCCCCGCGACGGCAGAGATAAACCTCCCGTTCCGGATTGGCCTCGATCGTGAAGCCGGAACTGCGCAGCATGGCTTCCATGGCCGGCTTGTTCGGAATGAACCAGTTGGTCGGGTCCGAGGCATACCGCTCTTCCACGAAGAACAGTTTCGGATAATCCGGTCGGTCGAATATCGCCCATTCTGAAAAATCGTAGTTCTCCTGCAGATCCGGGATCCGCTCGTCGCCGCGCTGCAGGCACTGGAAGAGCATCTGGTCCTTCACGACATGCTCGTAAAGCAGGTCGAGCGCCAGGAGCGGGTGGCGCAGGTGGTAGAGCACGCCCATGAAGATCACGAGGTCGAACTTTTCGTTGAGCTTGCCGACATCGTAGACAGACATCTGCCGGAACTCGACATCGAGACCTGACTCCGCCGCCGCAAAACGAGCCTGCTTCAGGTAATGCGGGTCGGCATCGATGCCGACCACACGGCCGGCATTCCGCCGTTTCATCTCCAGCGAATAGAACCCCGCATTGCAGCCGACATCTAGAACGCTCCTGCCCCCCAGGTCCTCCGGGATGATATGCCGGAAGCCTTCCCACTTGAACCTCGGATAGTCGCCCAAGAAATGGTCAGGGGCCGTCTGGATACCCCTGATCTCCAGATTGTGGAACCATGGTCCGAGCGCGGTTATCTGCTTGCGCAGGCTTTCGAGGTCGTGTTTTCTCCCGGCATCCATAACTCAGGCTCCCAACTGCATCTCGGCGACCGGAACGTGGCGCCGCACCGGCTGCATGGCCTTGTTTTCGGCTTCTCTGCCGAGCGTCGTCACGAACCAGTCGGCGGTCAGTTTAAGACCTTCCGACAGCGGAATCTTCGGCTCCCAGGTCAGGAGTTCCTTGGCCTTGGAAATGTCCGGTCGGCGGCGCTGCGGGTCGTCCTGCGGCAGCGGCCGATAGACGATCTCGGATGCGTTCGGCACCATCTCCACGACCATAGCCGCAAGCTCGTTGATGGTGAACTCGCCGGGGTTTCCGAGATTGACCGGCCCCTCCGGATTGGGATCGACATTCATCAGTGCCATCAGGCCGGCGACGAGATCGCTGACAAAGCAGAAGGAGCGGGTCTGTTCACCCGTGCCGTAGATCGTCAGCGGCGTCCCGGAGATCGCCTGGACGAGAAGGTTCGAGATGATCCGGCCGTCATTCGGCTGCATGCGCGGCCCGTAGGTGTTGAAGATGCGGGCGACCCGGGCATCGACCTTCCCGGCGCGCAGCATGTCGAAGCAGAGCGCTTCGGCTGCACGCTTGCCTTCGTCGTAGCAGGCGCGCGGACCGGTGCAGCTCACATTGCCGCGGTAATCCTCTCGCTGCGGGTGTTCCTCTGGGTCACCATAAACTTCGCTGGTCGAAGCCTGGAGAAACGATGCGCCGTGCTGTTCGGCAAGTGACAGCAGGTTGCCGGTACCGGCCACGCAGGTCATCATTGTATGCACCGGATCGGCCTGGTACTGCGGCGGCGACGCGGCACAGGCAAGGTTGTAGACCTGGTCGACGGGCTCATCCATTTCCCGAAGCGAGCAGACGTCTGCCTCGATCATGCGGAAGCGCGGATGGTTCATCAGCGGACGGATGTTTTCTTCCGAGCCCGTGATGTAGCTGTCGACACAGATGACGCGGTCGCCGCGCGCAAGCAGCGCATCACACAGATGCGATCCGACAAAGCCGGCTCCCCCAGCGACGAGAACGGTCTTACCTTTTCCATTTCGGGTTCTTTGAAGCATGAGACCTCTCCTCTAGGCTGAAGCTTGCTGAAGCATGGGTCGGAGATTGGACAATCGTTCAGGTAGTCCCAGGAGATCCGCCGCGAGTCCCCTCGCCCGCGCCAACCCTGTATGTCCGTCAAGGACAATGGCTTTCGCCCTGTCGGTCATCACCTGACGTTTGTCGTCAGCGATATTCGCCAGAGCTTCGATGACATCATCGGTCGTCCGCGCGATGGTGATGGCTTCGCCATCGGGCAGCAACTCGCCCAAGCCCCGCCATTCGTCACTGATGATCGGTGTGCCGCAGGCGGCGGCCTCGAACAGCCGCACGCTCGGCGACCATCCAGCGGCGATCATGTCGGCGCGCGTCACGTTCAGGGTAAAACGTTGCGCGCTGTAGAAGCTGGGATGCTGCGCTGGCGGCAGGTGCTCGATGCGCTCGACATTCTCGGGCCAGTCGATCTCCGCCGGGTATTGCGGACCAGCCACGACAAACCGCAGATGCGGCAGACGACGCGCTGGCTCGATGAGCAGCCGCTCCAGGGTCGGCTGGCGATCCGGGCTATAGGTGCCGAGGTAACCCAGGTCCCAGCGGAACGCCTCGCCGGTGTTCTGGTATCGATCAGCATCAACGGAGCAATAAAGGGCACATGCCTTCTGCGCGCCGTACTGCTCCAGCCGCGTCAGTACCTCGCCACCTGAGAAGGAGAAATACGCGTCGAAGACCGGGATCTGTCGACGCGCCAGATATTCCTCGTCGCCCCGGTCGAGCTTGGCGAGCGTCACCGGCGTGTCGATGTCGTAGAAGCACAAACGCTTCAGGTCGAGATCTGCCAGCCGATCGATCAGGGCGACGCCATCCGGCACATAAGATCCGACGATGACTGCATCCGCCTGCTCCAGCCGCGCGCGGTATTCCGCGAGCATGCCCTCGATGTCGCTGTAGTAGTCAAGTTGGCAGAAGTCCGGATCCGGCAGGTCGCGGTTGTTGGCGTACCAAGGCACGTCCCGTTCCAGGAACAGCACCCGGTGCCCGTCTTCCTTCAGCCCACGCAGCAGCGCGCGGAAGGTCGTGGCGTGTCCGTTGCCCCAGGAGGACGACAGCGTGAGCCCGAGGATGACGATGTCGAGTTGTTTCGTCATTCGGCAGCCTCCCGACGCGTGTTCGGATGGTTGCGGAAGATGGCATCAACGTCCCCGGCGCGATGCGCATAGGTGTGCTCCGCCAGCACCCGAGCGAGCGCCCGTTCGCCGATCTGCCGCGCCTTGTCAGCATCCAGTCCCGCCATGATGTCGATGACGTCCTGCCCGTCGCGGGCAACCAGCACCTCCTCGTCCGGCTTCAGGAAAAGCTCGATGCCTTCCCAATAGTCGGTGATCAGGCAGGCGCCGGCGCCGGCGGCCTCGAAGACGCGCGTCGCTGGCGAAAAACCATTCTCGGCCATGCTGGCGCGGGAAATGTTGAGCACCGCCTTCGGCGTCACGTTGAAGGCGTTGTGATCCCGGGTCGAGACATGCCCGATGAAGTTGACGTTCGGCGACATGAGCTTGTCGTGCCAGCCGGAGCCACCGAGCAGGAAGGTCTGCTGCGGCAGATGCGTTGCCGGCTCCAGAAAGAAGTGCTCCACCCGGGCTTCACGGTCCGGCAGGCGGTTGCCGAGGAAGCCGAGGTCTGCGTTGAAGCGCGGATTGGCGGCAACCGGATGATGCGTTTCCGGATCGAGCGCATTGTAGATCGGGATGCAGTCAGCAGCACCCAGGGCACGATAGGCATCCACCACCGGGTCGCCGCCACCATAGGTCAGCACAAGGTCAAGCTCGGTCAGCGCCTTCCGCAGGGGATGGTCAGCATGTGCGCGCAGCTCCGCCAGGGTTGCCGGGGCGTCGACGTCCCAGAAGATCTTCAACGCATCGGGCCGTGCGTTGCGCAGAACCTCCGCCAAGAGCAGGTCATCCTCGAATCCGACGCCACTTGTCTTGACCACGACATCGGCCTGCGAAGCTTCGGCTGTCACGCGCTTCAATGCGTCGACCGTGCCGTCATAAACCACGACCTTGCACCATTCCGGTGGGTCGATGTCGCGGTTCTTCTGCCGGTCATAAACATCGGGCTCGTAGAAGGTGATGTCGTATCCCTTCTGCGCCAGCGCACGCAGCAGCCCGCGATAATAGGTTGCCGCACCGTTCCAGTAGGCCGAGACGAGGCTCGAGCCGTAAAAGGCGATTTTCATTCCGCAGCCTCCCGTGGGGCGAGTTGTTCCGTGACACGCGCCGTGCCGCACTGGCCAAGGATCGCCAGCAGTTCATCGACGCGGTGGCGGCAGGTGTGCCGTGCCTGGATGGTTTCCAGTCCCGACGTGACCAGGTCGTCACGCAGGTCCGCGTCGGCGAGCACCTTCTCGAGCAGGCGTGTCATCTCCTCGCCGTCCTTCGCAATCAGGTAGTCCTGGCCGGGGCGGAACAGCCCTTCGGCGTCGTTCCAGGGCGCGGAGATCAGCGGAATGCCGCAAGCCAGCGCCTCGAACACGCGGATCGTTGGAATGCCCGGCAGGTTCTCGACATAGGGCCGCCGCGGGATATGCACCGTGACATTGTGGCTGGCGAAAGCGCGTGGCGCTTCGGCATTGGCAATCCAGCCGCCGTACTGGATGCCGGCGTCCGAGAGCGCATCGAGCGCGTGCTGGGGATAACGCACACCGCGCACGGTGACCTTGAGTTTCAGCTGGTCGACCGGACGGACGAGAAACTCCACGATCTCGGCCGATCGCTCGTCATCGCCCCAGTTGCCGATCCAGATCAGGTCACCGGTCTTCTCGACCTCCGGCCGCGGCCTGAACAGCGAGTCGTCAGCCGCCTCGTGCCAGGTATAGACGGTCCGGCCCCAGCCGGCCTTCAGGTAACGTTCCCGCAGCGTTTCACCGAAAGCGAGGACGCCGTCATAGTCCTGCAGCATCAGCCCGGCGATATCACCCTCGGCCGACACGGCACGATGGTGCGTGTCGTGGAACAGCAGGGTAAAGTGCCCGCCATCGCGGCGCGCCTTGCCGATGCGCTCCACAAGCGCGGGCTCGGTCCATTCATGCACGACGACCACGTCGGCATCGGCAACGGCCGCTTCATGGTCGAAATCCTCGCCGTAGATCTGCGAGTTGAGGTCCGGAAATGTCTCCCGGAACTTCTCGATTGCCACCGCCCCCTGCTCTGCCACGAGGTTGTCACGGCTCCAGGAAATCTTCGGCTCGAGCGCCAGCGCTTCATGGCCGCGCCGCACCAGGTCGCGCATCACGCCACGCAGGAAGTGGGCGTTGCCGTGGTTCCAGTCCGAAATCAGCGAATGCGTGTAAAATAGGAACTTCATGCTTACTCCGCTGCAGTGAGAGACTGTGTGGCCGGCAGGAGCTGCCGGTAGATTTGTGCAACCGCGAGCGCCTGAGCTTCGGAGGTAAAGTCGAGCGATCGGCTTTGGGCGCGTTCGCCAAGCTCCCGCCGCAACGAGGGATCGTCGGCCAGTCGGTTGACGGCTTCAGCCAGGGCTTTCGGATCGCGCGGATCAAAGAAAACTGCCGTGTCGCCCCAAAGTTCGCGGTAGGTCGGGATATCGGCTAGCACGAGGGCCGCACCCGCACGGGCCGCTTCCAATGCGGCAAGCCCAAATGGCTCGTAAACCGACGGTGAAACCACGATGGCGGCCCCGGCCATCAGCTTCATCGCCTCGCCATGCGCCAGTTCGCCATGGTGCTGGACATTTTCGAGCGGTAGGTACTGGCGGTTCGGACCGCTGTTCGAGCCGACCATCACCACCGGCCAGCGAATATCGGCAGCAGCCTTGTCCAGCACGGCGCCGTTCTTGCCATCGTCCCACCAGCGAGCGGCGGCAAACACCAGTTCCTGCTTCGGGCCATCCGCCATCGGCACCTTGGAGGCATTCGGCACCACCTGCAGACCGGTGACCGGTCGATAGACTTCCCGCATCAGCGCGGCATAGCTCTGGCTCGGTGCCAGCACCGCGTCTGCCCGTTCCAGGCCCCGTGCATTCAGCGCCAGCTGCCACTGCCATGGCTCAGGCACACCCGTGCCGCGCACCGCCTTGAACCAGGTCGCCGCGCAGGAATGCGACACCACGACGGCCGGGACAGTTACAGCAAGATCCGCTGCCTGGGACGGCAGGTTGAGGTGGATAAGATCCACGCCCTCAGACACAGCCAGATCCGCAATGATCTTCGGCACGTCCTTCAGCGCCGCCTCGTCCTCGACCATCCAGTCGAGCGGTGCATCGCAGCTGACGAGCTTTCCGATCGCTTCGGCCTCGCGAACCTTCGCGGCGGAGGGTGCCGGACCGAACACGGCGAAGACCGTTTCGATCCCATGCTGACGCAGCCCGTCCGCGAGGTCGAGCGCATAGCGCCAAACCCCACCGACTGCGTCCACGGTCATCAGGATACGTCGAAGCTCGGCTCCACGTGGTCCAGCCGTCATGCCGATACCTTCTGCTTTTCCGGGAAGAGTTCGCGCCCACCGAAGCGGTGCTCCGCCAGCCATTCGGCCAGGTGCCGGATGCCACCGTTCCAGCGGATCCTCGCCTGCCAGCCAAGCTCCTGTTCCAGGCGACGCGTATCGGCGACGAAATAGAACTGGTCGCCGGCACGCCAGTCACCGAACTGCGTGTCGATGCGATGGCCGGTCACCGTCTCGATCTCGTCGATCACCATGCGGATACTGACCGAATTGCGCGGCCCGCCACCGAGATTGAAGACGCTGCCCTTCACCTTGTCGATGTTGGACAGCACCAGCCGATAGGCCGCGACGGCATCGTCGACATGCAGGATGTCGCGCACCTGCTTGCCATCGCCGTAGATGGAGATCGGCTCGCCCGCGAGCGCCCGGATGAGGAAATGTGCCACCCAGCCCTGGTCTTCCGTACCGAACTGGCGCGGACCATAAATACAGCTCATGCGCATGACGGCTGTCGGCAGACCATAAGATTTGGCATAGTCGAGCACATACTGGTCGGCGACGCCCTTCGAGCAGCCATAAGGCGTGCAGAAATCGAGCGGACGATCCTCGCCAATGCCGTTCAATCGGATGCCCGCATGTGCCGGGACATACCGATCTTCCATCTCCAGCATCTTCAGGTCTTCAAGCGAACCATAGACCTTGTTGGTGCTGGCAAAGACCACCGGTGCGTCCCTGCCGGCCTTGCGCACGGCTTCAAGCACGTTGATCGTTCCCCGCGCATTGGCTTCGAAGTCGTCGAGCGGATGTACGAGGCTCGTCGTCACCGCCGTCTGCGCGGCAAAGTGGAAGACCGCCTTGGCGTCGGTGAAGGCAGCCTCGATGCCGCGCAGGTCGCGGACATCGGCAAGCACCGGATGAACACGATTGCCGTGGCGCTCGCGCAGCCAGGCAAGGTTCTGGTCCACCCCCGGTCGCCCGAGATTGTCGAGAATGACGACGTCCTCGCCGTCCTTCAGGAAGCTTTCGGCTAGGTTCGAACCGATAAAGCCGCTGCCGCCCGTGATAATGATGGGTGCCGCACCGGACGCAACATTCGGCGTTGCAAGCCGCGTCACTTCCTCCAGCCGCGATACGCCGCCTTCGGTCAGCAGGCGGGCCAGCAGCTTCGGCTGGTTGTCGTAGGTCACGGCCCCGAGATGATAGTGCCGCGGGTCGAACCACAGTCCTTCCTGCACCGGCACGTCGGGCGCCACGTCCGACCACGCATACCAATACATGCGGTCCGCTGGCACGTTCAGCGCCTTCACGAAGCGGCGCGCCTGCTCCATCTCGTCGCTGCGCCAGGTCGAGTAGCCGGTCTCGGTGATCCAGACTTCAGCCTCAGGATTATGCCGGTCGAGAATGCGGCGCATTTCGCCAAGATGCATGTCCCAGCCGCCCCAGGTGCCTTCCTCGCTATCCCAGGTTCCAGGGAAACCGTGGAAGCCGACGGCATCCACCACCTGCAGCACCCCGCGCTCGCCCATCAGGTTGAGCCAATACGGGTCGAACGGGCATGGTCCGCCAAGCACCGGCTTCCAGCCGCGGTGCTTCGCCCAGTAGGCGGCACCACCGACCATCTCGCAAAACAGCTGGAAATCGCCGTCTTCCCGCCAATCCCAGTCGAGCAGGTTGTTCGGCTCGTTCCACAGCTCGATATGGCGGAAGTGCTTGCCGTACCGGGTCAGTACATGATCCACGAAATCGGCATATGCCTTGAGATCATGCGGCGCGCCGGAAGATCTGCCCGTGCGGGACATGGACGGCGGCGTGTAGTGAATGCAGGGCAAGAGGTCGATCTCCTGCCCAAGCCGCGGCATCAGCCAGTCGAACCAGGCCTCGCCGCCCGGCGCGAGATATTCCGCCCAGGAAAGATGGGTGCGAAGGTAGCTCGCACCGCTTGCCAGGATGTCCGGCATGACGCGCTCCGCGCGCTCGTATTCGCCGGGGCGAAACCATTCCACAAAGCCAAAGTCTCTCTGAGGTGGAGAGGCCCCTTCGGTAGAAGCGGACGTGCTCATGATACAAGACCCCGTTCTTCCAGCTGACGCTTCATTTCCGCACCGCGATCAATGGCGCCGGTGCTGCGGACCCATTCGGCAAACGGCCCGAGCGAGTTTTCCAACCGGTAGGCCGGTTCGAAACCGAGAAGCTCGCGCGCCTTGGAAATGTCGGCGAAGCAGTTGCGGATGTCGCCGGAGCGCGCCTTGTTCATGATGTCCGGCTTGGTCTCCGGCACGCCCATCGCGTCGGCGAGAAGCTGGGCGACTTCCTCGATCGTGTAGGCCTGGCCGCTGCCGACATTGATGACATGGCCGGTGGCATTCGGCTTTTCGAGCGCCAGGCGGAAGGCCTTTGCGACATCACGCACATGTACGAAGTCGCGGCGCTGCTTGCCGTCCTCGAAGATCATCGGCGGCTGGTTGTTGGCGAGCCTTGAGGCGAAGTTCGCCAGAACGCCGGTATAGGGGTTGGAGAGGGCCTGGCCTGCGCCGAAAACGTTGAAGAGACGCAACGCGACGGCTTCGATGCCATATGCCTCGCCGAAAATCAGGACCTGCTTTTCCTGCGCATATTTGGTCAGCGCGTAGATCGAGGCCAGATCGACCGGCTTTTCTTCGTCGGTCGCGATCGGCGTCAGCGAACGCCCGTCCGGCGACAGCGGCTCCCACTCACCCTTCTTGATGCGCTCGCCCTTGCGCCGGACGATACCAAGCAGTCCGCCGTCTTCAGTCTGGTAACGCCCTTCGCCGTAAACGCTCATGGAGGATGCCACGACAATGCGCTTGATCGGCCGGTCGATCATCGCCTCCAGCAGCACCGCGGTACCGAGGTCGTTGCCGCCGACGTAACGGGCAATCTCATACATGGACTGGCCGACGCCGACTTCGGCTGCAAGATGGAGCACGCCATCCACGCCATCCAGCGCCTGTTCGACGAGCGCCTTGTCGCGGACATCGCCCCGCAGCACTTCCACTGTGTCGGGGATTACCACTTCCGCGTCGCCATGCACCTGGTCGATCAAGGCATCGAGGATGCGAACATCATAACCATGTTCGAGAAGTTCTTCCGTCACATGCCGGCCGATAAAGCCGCATCCGCCAGTTACCAAAATCTTTGCCATAGGGACCCCTGAGCTTGCGAGAATGTGAACTCGTGGGGTCCGAACGGTGGGTGAAGGCGAAAGTTCCTTCTTCTATGACATCTTTGTCATCATCAATGACATCTATGTCATCAACCGTCTGCCTATATAAGAGTAGCGCGCCTTCCATCGGCGGCAAGAAGTGCTGTGCCAGCTGGGCTTTGCGGCCATGAAACAGAGGCCGCACAGCATCAACATCTTCTTCTTTGACATCTTCCGGAACTCCGGCTTGTCTTTTTTGTTCGCCGCTCGACTTACATCGTGAAACTGCGACGAAGGTAGAGAATGAACGTCATTTCCAAGACACGGTCAACCACCATGCGCGCGGCGGTGGTGACCGGCCCCGGCCAGATCGAACTCCAGGATGTTGCCCTTGCCGAGCCCGGACCGAACCAGGTCCGCATCCGGCTCGAAGGCTGCGGGGTCTGCGCCTCCAACCTCACGCCATGGTCCGGACCGGACTGGATGACCTTCCCCACCGAGCCCGGCGGGCTTGGCCACGAAGGCTGGGGGCGGATCGACGCCGTGGGCACCGACGTGCGGAACCTCTCCGTCGGAGATCGCGTCGCGGCGCTGAGCTACCACGCTTATGCTACCCACGACATCGCCGATGCCGGCATGGTCATTCCCCTGCCCGCCGCGCTGGATGGAATTCCCTTCCCCGGCGAACCGCTGGGATGCGCGATGAACATCTTCCGTCGCTCAGACATCCAGGCAGGCCAGACGGTGGCGATCGTCGGCATCGGTTTCCTCGGTGCGCTTCTCACCCAGCTGGCGACAAAGGCCGGCGCCAGGGTGATCGCCATTTCCCGCCGGCAAGAATCGCTCGATGTTGCGAAACGCATGGGTGCTGCCGAAACGATCGCCATGGACGACCATTGGCGGATCATCGAAGAGGTAAAGCAACTGACCGGCGGCCAGTTCTGCGATCGAGTCATTGAAGCCGTCGGCAAGCAATGGCCACTCGACCTGGCGGGCGAACTCACCAAGGAACGCGGCCGGCTCATCATCGCCGGTTATCACCAGGATGGGCCGCGACAGGTGAACATGCAGATGTGGAACTGGCGCGGCCTCGACGTCATCAATGCGCATGAGCGCGATCCGGCGATCTATGCCAAGGGCATTCGCGATGCCGTCGACGCCGTCGTGGACGGGCGCCTCGACCCCTCGTCGCTTTACACGCACCGCTATCCGCTGGCGGAGCTCGACCAGGCATTGAACGACACGCGGGATCGTCCCGGTAATTTCATCAAGGCCTTGGTGGTGTATTCATGAACCAGATCGTCTCCCAGAACACGCTCTCGACCATCACCAGACCGGCCCGACTCGGTTTCCTCGGCGTTGGCTGGATCGGCCGGCACCGCATGGAAGCGATCCTCAGCAGCGGGATCGCCGAGGCCGCCGCGATTGCGGATGCGTCGTCCGAAACAGTCCAGGAGGCCGCCAAGCTCGCCCCCAGTGCGAACGTCGTCTCAAGCCTGGACGAGTTGCTGCAGCAGGATCTTGATGGCATCGTCATCGCCACCCCCAGCGCCCAGCATGCAGAACAGTCGATAAAGGCGCTGGAAAGCGGCGTCGCCGTCTTCTGCCAGAAGCCGCTTGGCCGCACAGCCCAGGAAGTCGATGCGGTGATCGCAGCAGCGAAGAAGGCGGACCGCCTGCTTGGCGTCGACCTCTCCTATCGCCATACGAAGGGCATGCAGCAGATAAGGGAGCTGATCCGCGCCGGCGAGCTGGGCAAGGTCTTTGCCGCTGACGTTACTTTCCACAACGCCTATGGGCCCGACAAACCATGGTTTTATGACAAGAGCCTGTCTGGCGGCGGCTGCGTCATGGATCTTGGCATCCACCTGATTGACCTTGCGCTGTGGGCGCTCGACTTTCCCGAAGTCACCAGCGTCTCCAGCAATGTCATCGCGGGTGGCGCCCCCCTCGGATCGTCCGACAAGGTTGAAGACTATGGCGTCGCGACGCTGACGCTGGCGGGCGGCACGGTGATCCGCATCGCATGCTCCTGGCGGCTTCAGGCCGGCTGCGATGCCATCATCGAAGCGAGCTTCTTTGGCACCGATGGTGGTGCCGCCATGCGCAATGTGAACGGCTCCTTCTACGACTTCACCGCCGAGCGGTTCCGCGGCACCTCGCGCGAAAGCCTGATCGAGCCACCGGACGATTGGGGCGGGCGCGCCGCCGTCGCCTGGGCACGGCAACTCGCCGAAGGCGGACGTTACGATCCCAAATGCGAGCGGCTGGCCGATACGGCCCGCGCGATGGACCAAGTCTACGGCAACGCCGCCCGCAGCTGATCTCGCAAGCCACAATCTACTGCCACTCTCGGGCCCGCTTCGGCGGGCCTTTCCTTTGCCTCCGGAAGGCCACTCCCGGCCACCTCCGCTTTATTTGAAACTATTGCGGCAACGCGGCGTTTTTCGTCAGCGATTCAAACACGAGGCAGATATCGATGGCAGACGAACTTTGGTTATTTATCGTGGCAGGCGGCGCAGCACTTCTCGGACTGGCGCTGGCATTCGGACTCATAATGGAAAACAGGGCACGCGCGCTGAAGGCGATGGCTGGCGCCTTTCTCGTGGCGATTTGCGCCGGCGCTTTTGGCGTTTTCGTGTCCTCGCAACCGACCACCGCACCGCAGCGTTCCTCGGGTCCGGACGGGTCCCAGTATGACCTGCCGGCCCGGCCGTCGGACCAGAACGCGATACCTGGCCAGCAGAACGACACGCCGTGATTGTACGCAACCGTACGAAGCGTCTCCCTTGCGGAACATAGCACCTCAACAGGGGTTGCTACGGTAACGAAGGGAGACGCTCATGAACGACGCTTACTCTAATCCCAAGGTTAAAGCAGAGCTGATTGAGCTCATCCCGGCGCTCCGAAAATTTGCCCGCCGCTTCCACTCCTCCCCCACCGACGTTGACGACCTGGTTCAGGATACCCTCCTCAAAGCACTGGCGAACTTCGATAAGTTCGAAGAAGGCACCAGGCTCCGGTCGTGGCTTTTCACCATCATGCGCAACAGTTTCTGTACCAAGTTCGGTGTCGCGAAACGTGAGCGCGTGGGCATGGATGCCAATATTGCCGAGCGCCCAGCCGTGCCGCCGGTGCAGGAATGGGTGGTGCGCGGACATGAACTGGAGCACGCGATTGCGCGCCTGCCGGAACATTATCGCACGGCAATCGACCTCATCTTCATCCAGGGCATCAGCTATGATGTGGCAGCCGACCGTTGCAAATGCCCGGTCGGCACGATGAAGAGCCGCGTCAACCGGGCTCGTCAGCATCTCGCCAAAGAGCTTTCTTGAGGCGTCAGTGCAAGTCTTCCGCAGAGCGTGGCGCAAACAGCGCTTTTGCGATCTTGTCCAGTTCTTCCAGATTCTCGCTTAAGACAAAGCCCCTGTAGATGCACGAAGCGGGCATTGGCTCGCCGGTGATCGCGAAGACGAACGGGAGATCGAGATCCTCCAGCTTTTCCGCGACCGCGAAGAAGACGTCACCGGCGAGGCGGACATCCACCACCGCCGCACTGATCCCACCATCCACGATCATTCGCACGGCGTCTGCCAGGTTCGATGCCGGCCCCGCAATGGAGGCCTTTAGTCGTCCAAGCTGTCGACGCGTGCCGTGCGACAGGAAGTCCTCGTTCGCAATGACGAGGATGCGTTTTCCGGCTAGGAGGTGAAGGTGGGCATGCGCCATGCAAGCGTCTTCCTGTCCGACATCAAAGCTCCGACACCAACCAAGCGCAGCCGAAGAGGTTCGCGGCACACGCCCGAAATTCTTCGTCGTACCAATGACTTCCGGGCCCCCGGCTGGTGCTGCGGCAGGCGCGCTGGAACTTTCGCCCGGCTCGGCAGTTGCCGTCTTTTCCAGAACCCTGATCTGCTGACGGCTGTGAGCCGAAGGCTGGTGGAGAGCATGCATGCGTGACGCGACGTCGGGAATTTTCAACGTGGACCAGATGAACGTCATCCGCGACGCGCATCTCGATTGGTGTGCGGAACAATCGATTGATCCTGGCAGCCCCGTCGGCCAACAGGCAGCCAAGATGATGTTCGAAGCCTTTGAGGAAGGCCACCGCGACACGGCCCAACTGATCCAGGCCTGTGATGCCTTTGTTGCTGCGCGACAGGAGGCCGTGCGGCTCGGCGCACCGGCGATCAGTTCCAACGCCGCCGACTAACCTGAAAACCTGCGCCGGCCAAACGGCGGTTTAACTGGAGGACATCTTGAGCATTGAGCCGGAAAACGAACCGGGTGTCACACCAAGCCCCGCGAGCGGTGAGAAGCGTGCCAAGCAGGCGCGCGCGGGTCGAGGCCTGCCCATCTTCATCGGCGGCGTCGCCGTCGCGGCCTTCCTGCTTTACTTGATGGTCACCGTCTATGGCATTATGACTGCTGGCTAATTTATGCGTGAGGCCAAGACCTCATGGGCCTCAGTGCAGCCCGCCTCACGGCGAACCGGGTGTCAGCACGAAAAACCACAGGCCTGCGAGTACCAGCGCGATGATGAAGATCGTGATGACGAACTTGCCCATGTTCGAGCTTGCCTTCTTCGCCGTCTCCTCCCGCCGTCCCGAACCATTTTCCATCTGCATCTCCTTTGAAACCCGGGCTTGAGCCAACCGAAACAGTGTCACCGTCTTGGCCGATCAACTGATGCCGGACCCCATGGTTCCCCGCCATGCCCGTCTAAGCCACCAGAGCCCGCGCTCAGCCCGCGCTCGCTGGAACAAAACTCGACTGCCGGTTGTTCACTTTCGTCTGCAAGACCTTCCCGACGGAGCTCCCGATGGCTGTTTTATCCTCCTCGCACAGAGACGCGGCGGCATATCCGCTCCAGTCGCTCTTCGTGCCGTTTCCCTTCGTCTGCTTCACGCTGACGCTTGCGACCGACATCGCCTTCTACCTCAGCGCCAACCTGATGTGGCAGAACTTCTCGTCCTGGCTGCTGTTCGCGGGTCTGGTGTTCGGAGGCGTCGCGCTCATCGCGGGCCTGTTGGATCTTGTCCGCCCGCGCACGCGTCCCCTGCGCCCCGCATTCCTGTCAGCGCTCCTCTACGTCATCATCCTGGCGCTCGCCTTGATCAACAGCCTCGTCCATGCCGGCGATGGCTGGACCGCCGTCGTTCCTTATGGACTGGCGCTTTCGGCGATCACCTTCGTGCTCTGCCTGATCGCCGTCGTGGTGTCTGCCCGCAAGTATGCCCGCCTAGCCTGGAGGATCTGATCATGACGTCACGCCTTCTCCGTTTCTCCGCCCTCGCCTTTGGCGTCTCCGCCGCAGCTCTTGCCCATGCGCAGGATGGCGGTTTCGACGTCTCGCAGCAGATCGGGCCCGAGCCCACGCTTCCTGAACCAGCGCTTTCGCTCCTGCCGGACCTGAAGGTCGCCGAAGTCGTCGGCTGGAAGGATGGCGAGACGCCCTCCGTACCGCCGGAGCTCAAGGTCAGCGTCTACGCGAAGGATCTGGCAAACCCGCGCACCGTCCACACGCTGCCGAATGGCGACGTGCTGGTGATCCAGTCGAAAGGTCCTTCCGGAGAGCCGGTGTCGCGGCCGAAGGATTTCATCCGCGGCTGGATCATGTCGTTTGCCCACGGCAGCGGCGGCCCGCAGAAGGGAAGCAACCTCATCACCCTGCTCCGCGACACTGACCGCGACGGCACGGTGGATGAACGACACGACCTTTTGACGAAGCTGGACTCGCCCTTCGGCGTCGCCTGGATCGACGACACGATTTATGTCGCCTCGACCTCGGCGATCCTCGCCTATCCCTATAAGCTCGGGCAGAACGGGATTACCGAGCCGCCGCGCACCCTCACGCCCCTGCCCGGCGGTCCCATCAACCACCACTGGACGAAGGACCTGGCGCTCAGCCCCGACGGCAAGATGCTCTATGTCTCCGTAGGCTCGAACTCCAACATCGTCGAGAATGGGCTCGAAGCGGAAAAAGGCCGGGCTGCCATCTGGCAGGTTGACCGCCAGACCGGCGCCGCGCGCGTCTTTGCCTCCGGCCTGCGCAACCCGAATGGCCTCACCTTCCATCCCGAGACCGGCGAACTGTGGGCCGTCATCAACGAGCGCGATGAACTCGGCCCCAACCTCGTTCCCGACTACATGACCTCCGTCAAGGAAGGCGGCTTCTATGGCTGGCCGTGGAGCTACTACGGGCAGCACGTCGATCCGCGGGTTTATCCGCCGCGGCCGGAAATGGTCGAAAAGGCCATTCCGCCGGATTACGCGCTGTCGAGCCATGTTGCGGCGCTTGGACTTACCTTCTCCATGAATTCTGCCCTTCCCGACGCCTTCACCAAAGGCGCCTTCATCGGCGAGCACGGCAGTTGGAACCGCGACAGCTTCAACGGCTACAAGGTCGTCTACGTGCCGTTCGAAAACGGCAAGCCGAATGGCAAGGCGCAGGATATCGTCACCGGCTTCATCCAGGGTGACGAGGCCAAAGGCAGGCCGGTCGGCGTCGGCATCGATGGTACGGGCGCGCTGCTTGTTGCCGATGACGCAGGCAATACCGTCTGGCGCGTCGCCTCTGCGGACGGAAAGATCAGCCCGCAGCCGATCGGCACCGACCAGGTCGCCCCGACACAGGTTTCGGGCGTCACGCCGGCCGGGCAAGCGCCCGATGCGACCGCCGCTGTCGGGACAGAAACCACCGGGGCAACCGGAGCAAATGCGCAGCCCGCACCGCCGGCTCCCGAGCGGTTGACGACACAGCAGCCTATCTCCGACGAGCCGGAAAAACTGCGGCCATCGCAGACCGAGATTGCACCGGCCACCGGTCCCTGACGCACCAGTCACCGCACCTTCCAGCCTCGCAGAAAGAGCCCGCACCTGCGGGCTCTTTTGCGCTCGGGTATGGTCGCGCAATCGTCGCTCCTGTTCTAGGACCAAGGTCTGACACGCGAAAAAAGCGGAACGATTTCAGGGAGGCCACGTTCTTCTGCCACTTCAACCACAAGGAGTTTGGCCATGAAGAAGATCGTATTCATCACCGCTGCGCTGGGTCTGGCAGCAACGGGCGCTGTCGCTCAGGAAAGCACCGTCAACGGTGCCGTTGGCGGCGCGGTGACCGGCGCCATCGTCGGTGGCCCGATCGGTGCAGCCGTGGGCGGCATTGTCGGCGCAGCAGCCGGCACCGCAATCGATCCGCCGCCGGAGCGCGTTGTTTCCTACGTCCGCGAACAGCCCGTCCAGCAGTCGGTCGTCGTGCAGGAGCGCGTCGTGGTCGGCAAGCCGATCCCGCAGCAGGTCGTGCTGACCCCCATCCCGCAGGCTCCGGAATACTCCTACGCCGTCGTGAACGAGCAGCGCGTCATCGTCGACCCGCGCACCCACACGGTCGTGCAGGTCATCGAATAAGCAAAATTCACCTGATCCCTCGAGGAGCCGTCGCATCATCTGGTGCGGCGGCTTTTTCTTGGCTACAAGGCGCCAAACCTGCCCGCCGTCCACAGGAAAGTCGGGAACCGTGTCTTGAGGCTCGCCTTCTGCGGTCTATGACACATCTTTGAAATTCAGCGCGCTATGCCAGGAGGCGTCATGCTAGGCCTTTTCCGAAAACTGCTTCCCCGGGAAGATGCTTTCTTCGAGATGTTCGTGCGCCACTCGCAGACCGTGGTCGGTGCCGCAGAAGCGCTGAACGCCCTGCTTTCCGGCAATGACATCGAAGGCAATTGCAAGCGGATCGTTGACCTCGAGAACGAGGCCGACCAGATCACCTATGAAGTGCTGCAGGCGGTTCGCCTGAGCTTCATCACCCCGTTCGACCGCAACGACATCAAGGACCTCATCCAGTCCATGGATGATGCGATCGACATGATGCACAAGACGGTCAAGACCATCCGGCTGTTCGAACAGACGAGCTTCGATCCACTGATGCAGCAGATGGGTACGGAAGTGGTCAAGGCGGCGCACCTCATCGCCCAGGCCGTTCCGCTGCTTGACAAGGTCGGCACCAACGCCACCCGTCTCGGCTCCATCGCTCAGGAAATCACCAGCATCGAAGACCGGTCGGACGACCTGCATGACCAGGGTCTGAAGGACCTGTTCCTGCGCCATTCCGGCGGCAACTCGATGGGCTACATTATCGGCAGCGAGATCTACGGCCAGCTCGAGAAGGTTCTCGACCGCTTCGAGGACGTTGCCGACGAAATCAGCGGCATCGTGATCGAGAACGTATAATGGACGCGACCCTCGCCCTGCCGCTGCTGATCGCGCTTGTCGGCATTGCCTTGTTCTTCGACTTCCTGAACGGGCTCCACGATGCGGCGAACTCCATCGCCACGATCGTATCGACGCGCGTGTTGCGGCCGCAATATGCAGTCTTCTGGGCAGCCTTCTTCAATTTCATCGCCTTCCTGTTTTTCGGCCTGCACGTGGCTGAAACCTTGGGCACGGGCATCATTGACCCGAACATCGTGTCGCCGCAGGTCATCTTCGCGGCACTGATGGGCGCGATCATCTGGAATATCGTCACCTGGGTGTTCGGCATCCCGTCAAGTTCCTCGCATGCGCTGATCGGCGGCATGGTGGGCGCCGGCATCGCCAAGGTTGGCGTCGATTCCATCGTCTGGAGCGGTCTCTTGAAGACTGTAGGCGCGATCTTCATGTCGCCGATGATCGGCTTCCTGCTGGCGCTGTTCCTCGTGCTGATCGTCTCCTGGGTCTTCGTCCGCCAGACGCCCTTCGCCGTGGACCGCACCTTCCGCGTCATGCAGTTCTTCTCGGCCTCGATGTATTCGCTCGGCCACGGCGGCAACGACGCGCAGAAAACGATGGGCATCATCGCGGTGCTGCTTTACTCGCAAGGGTATCTCGGCGGCGAATTCCACGTGCCTTTCTGGGTCGTCATCAGCTGCCAGTCGGCCATGGCGCTCGGCACGCTCTTCGGTGGTTGGCGCATCGTCCACACCATGGGTTCGAAGATCACCAAGCTTAACCCGATGCAGGGCTTCTGTGCCGAAACCGGAGGGGCGCTCACCCTCTTTGGCGCCACATGGCTCGGCATCCCGGTGTCTACCACCCACACCATCACCGGCGCCATCATCGGTGTCGGGGCGGCCAAGCGCGTCAGCGCCGTTCGTTGGGGGATTGCCGGCAACATCGTCTTCGCCTGGTTCGTCACCCTTCCCGCAGCGGCCATCATCTCCGTCGTCTTCTACTGGCTTGCCAACGTCTTCCACTAATATACACTTGCCTCACGCAGGCTTGGGTAAGCTTGCGGAACCGCAGCACATTTCACGCGTTCTTTTGGGTTGCCATAGAGGGAGGAAATGTAAATGCCGCAAGCAAGTTGGGAAAAGCCAGTCCGCGTTGCCTTCGCTCACATCGGCACGCAGGTGGTCAATGGGCCTTTCGAGGCGCTCGCTCTCCTGACGGATCGTTGGCCGGACATGCGTGGCCCCAATTTCGTCCGTGCCCGCAGTGCCTGCCGCGCCGCTCTTGATGGCCGGCGCACCCCGGAAGAAGCCCGCCTGCAGTTCGAACAGGCGGTCAGCGAAGCACAATCTCATCTGAACTAGATCTTGAGGAGCCCGCACCCGCGGGCTCTGCCATTTAGAGCCCGATGATGTCGCCGAGGCGCCGCAACGGCGATCCGGAAAGCGCAATCGGCGCAAACAGGATCGAAAAACACACGCAGGGACAGTCCGTCCCGGCAACGGGTCGATGTTCGACACTTTCATCCGCGACCGAAACAGCGCCTGCGGTAAAGCTGCCGCGATGGTCGTGGAATTCGCCCTCCAGCACCAGCGTCAGTTCCAGCCCATGGTGCGCGTGATGCGGAAGTGCGCGCCCGGGTCGCACCCACAGCAGGCTTGCCTCCGCCTCCTTCGTCCGCTTGATGGTGTGCTGCCTGAAGCACTTCCACGGCACCTCGGGCAGGTCACAGCCCGCGTAGCGCCACAGCGCCGACGGGAACCGTGTCCCCACTTTCCGTTCGGGTTCGGCGGCAACGGTAATCGGCGGTGATGCAAAGATCTCCTCGAGCCGTTTTTCCCGCAGGATGATCGGCTCGCCCTCGCTTGCCTCAAGCGCCTCGCCCGCCAGCATCTCGAAGGTTCCGGCAAGCCTGCGAGAGGTCTTCTGCATCTCTAGATGCGCACCAACGAGGACGCTTGCCGGTTCAGGCAGCGAGCCGGCAACATGTTGGGCAATGAGGAAGTCCAGCCTCTCGAGGTTCAATTGCATGTCGTGCAAGCCGGGAATGGGTCGATCGTCAAAAAACGGAATAATGAAAGCGGATGTCAGTATGGGCCAACTTTACTCCCATACGTGCCACAATCCAAACGGATTGGTTTCGGGCAAAGAAGTGCTTGTCTCAGCCGCCATCGGGGAGCGGAAGGCCGTCACATGAGCGGCAAAGAGAAAAGAATTTCTTGCTCTTCGTCGCTTGTCGGCAGAAAAGACCACGCTTAAATCAGCGCTGAACAAGAAGGCTGTCCAATGACTTTTCAATCCTCCGTGCTGGACGTAATCGGCAACACCCCTCTCATCCGGCTGAACGGCACCTCCGAGGCGACCGGCTGTGAAATCCTGGGTAAGGCCGAGTTCCTCAATCCCGGCCAGTCCGTGAAGGATCGCGCCGCTCTCTACATCATCCGCGATGCTGAAAAGCGCGGCCTGCTGCGACCCGGTGGCGTCATCGTTGAAGGCACGGCAGGCAACACCGGCATCGGCCTCACGCTTGTTGCCAAGGCACTCGGTTATCGCACCGTCATCGTCATCCCGGAAACGCAGAGCCAGGAAAAGAAGGACGCGCTGAAGCTGCTCGGCGCCGAGTTGGTCGAGGTTCCGGCCGTTCCCTACAAGAACCCGAACAACTACGTGAAGATTTCCGGCCGCCTTGCCGAAGAACTGGCGAAGAGCGAGCCCGCGGGCGCAATCTGGGCCAACCAGTTCGACAACGTCGCCAATCGAGACGCCCATATCGCCACGACGGCTCCGGAAATCTGGGAACAGACTGGCGGCAAGGTCGACGGTTTCATCTGCGCAGTCGGGAGCGGCGGCACGCTGGCCGGCGTTGCGGCTGGCCTCAAGGCCAAGAACGCCAACATCAAGGTCGGTCTTGCCGATCCGGAAGGTGCGGCGCTCTACGACTATTACACCCACGGTGAGTTCAAGGCCGACGGCAGCTCCATCACCGAAGGCATCGGCCAGGGCCGCATTACCGCCAACCTCGAAGGCTTCACGCCGGACTTCGCCTACAAGATCCCGGATGCCGAGGCGCTTCCCTTCATCTTCGACCTCGTCGAGCAGGAAGGCCTCTGCCTGGGCGGCTCGACCGCGATCAACATCGCGGGCGCCGTACGCATGGCCAAGGATCTTGGCCCCGGCCACACGATCGTGACGATCCTCTGCGACTACGGCAACCGCTACCAGTCGAAGCTCTTCAACCCCGACTTCCTGAAGTCGAAGAACCTGCCGGTGCCCGGCTGGCTGACGCAGAAGCGCCAGATCTCCGTGCCGTTCCAGGCAGTATAACCGAACGGATCGGGGGGACCGGAATGCCAGTTGAAGCTTTGTATCGCGACGACTTCTACCTTTCGACCGCCGAAGCGGTGGTCACCGCCGTGCACGAGGACGGCGGCATCGAGCTCGACCGCACCTGTTTCTACGCCACCTCGGGCGGACAGCCGGGTGACACCGGGTTTCTGGAGCGCAGCGACGGCAGCAAGATCCAGCTCGGCCAGACCAGGCACGGCGCGACCAAGGACGTCGTGATCCATGTGCCGCTCGAAGGTGAGCCGCAGCCGCTCGTTGGCGAGAAGCTCGTCATGCATATCGATTGGCCGCGGCGCTACAAGCTGATGCGCATGCACACCGCCTGCCACCTTCTTTCGGTCGTCTGCCAGTACCCGATCACCGGTGCGGCCGTCGGCGAGGAGGAATCGCGGGTTGACTTCGACATGACCGGCGTCATCGACAAAGATGAGGTGACGGCAAAGCTGATGGAGCTCGTCAACCAGAACCATCCGGTCTACGTGCAGTGGATCACGGACGAGGAGCTTGCGGCGAACCCGGGCATCGTCAAATCGAAGAACGTCCGCCCGCCGATGGGTCTTGGCCGCGTCAGCCTCGTGTGCATCGGCGGGGATTCCAGCATTGACAGCCAGCCTTGCGGCGGCACACATGTGTCTGAAACACAGGAGGTCGGCGCGATCTACATCGCCAAGATCGAGAAGAAGGGCAAGGAGAACCGGCGCTTCCGCATTCGTTTTGGCGAACCCGCAGCAGACGCCTGATCTCATCGAAGGGGAACGCCATGACCGAAACCAGCCGCTTTGTTGTCTCCTCCGATTGGCTTCAGAAGGAACTTGGCAGCCAGGACCTCAGGATCGTGGATGCCTCCTTCTACCTGCCGGCGCAAAAGCGTGATGCCGATGCCGAATATGCGGCCGGGCACATCCCCGGCGCCGTCCGCTTCGACCACGACAAGGTAGCCGACCACTCGACCAACCTGCCGCATATGGTGCCCTCGCCCGAGGTTTTCGCCGAAGCCGTCGGCAGGCTCGGCATCTCCGAAAACGACCGGATCGTCATTTACGATGGCCCGGGCATCTTCTCCGCGCCGCGCGGCTGGTGGCTGTTCCGCGTCATGGGCGCCAAGCAGGTCTTTGTGCTGGATGGCGGACTGGACGGCTGGATAGCCGAAGGCCGTCCGCTCGAGACCACGGTTCCGACGCCGGCCCCGGCAACCTTCAAACCGGATTTCCACGCCGACAGGATCGTCGATCTCCAGACCATGCTCGGCATCGTCGAAGATGGCAGCCGGCAGATCGCCGATGCCCGCCCTGCCGGCCGCTTCACCGGTGTCGACCCCGAGCCGCGGGCCGGCATGCGATCCGGCCACATGCCGGGCGCACGAAGCCTTCCCTCCAGCGCATTCTCCGCCAATGGCAAGCTCCGACCGCTGAACGAACTGCGGCAGGTCATCGAGGAGGCCGGGATCGACGTCAACCGCCCGGTGGTAACGAGTTGCGGTTCCGGTGTGACCGCCGCGATCATCACCCTTGCGCTCGAGTCGCTCGGCCACGAGAACAACGCGCTTTATGACGGCTCCTGGACGGAATGGGGCAGCCGCGACGATACGCCGGTTGTCACTGGTCCCGCTTCTCCAAAGGCAGCTTGAGCAGAATGGCAAAGAAGCCCGCTCCGCTGAAGGCGCATGTGACGCAACTGGAAATGACGGCGCCGCCGAAGGCGAGCCTGCCCGTGCCGGTCAACCTGCAGACCGTCGTTATCCGCGCGCCCGAAATCCCGCTGCATTTTTACCGCTACCTCTACCGGCAGGTCGGCAAACGCTGGCATTGGTACAAGCGGCTGCGCATGAGCGACGAGGAACTCGCCGCCGCGATCCACAACCCGCGCGTTTCGGTGACAGTGCTCTACGTCAACGGCGCGCCGGCGGGCTTCTTTGAGCTGCTGCAGCAGGACGACGATACGGTCGAACTTTCCTATTTCGGCCTGTTCGAGCGCGCCATCGGGCTCGGTATCGGCAAGTGGTTCCTGCTCCAGGCGCTTTACGCCGCCTGGCACAACAATCCGAAGAAGGTCACCGTGACCACCAACACACTGGACCATCCACGGGCGCTGCAGCTTTACCAGATGATGGGCTTCTCGCCGGTCTCCACCTATGAAGCCTTGGTGATGCCGATGACCGATGCAGAGCTCTTGAAGGCGCTGGACAGCTAAGCCGCCCCTCCAAATTTCCGGATACATCAGCGTGCAGCACCGACCGTGCGACGCGCATCGCAAAGAATGATTGCCCATGACCGCTTCCCCCGCCATTGCCAGGATCCTCAAGGCCGGCTCCATCCTGCTGATCGTCCTTGGCCTGCCCCTGGGTCTGGCGCTACCGGGATGGTGGGGTTGGGAGAACCAGCCGGTCGAGAACACGCAAGCCGTGATCCTGGTCTTCGGCTTCATCCATGCGATCGTGCTTCGCCGCAGGGCCGATGATCGCTCCAAGTGGCTCTGGCTGGCGGGCATTCCGCTCTGGTTCGTGCTGATTGCGCGCGAACTCAGCTTCGGGGCGGTTCTGTTCCCGCCGACCAGCCTGTCCGACCACGGACCTGCCTTTTCCGTCAACCAGCTCGCCTACAAGCCAATAATCACACCGATCGTCCTGGCGCTGATTGCCTTCAGCGTCTTCGTCATCGTCCGCAAGCGCCTGCCGGCGCTCGGCCTCGAAGTGCTGCGTGAGGGGCGTGCGCCGTGGCTCTCGCTCGGGCTCGTCGCGGTCGGCATGATTGCCTCGAGCATCGCCGAGGGCAATTTCGGCTTCCGCCTGCCGATCGACAAGGATTCGGCGCAGAATGCGGAGGAAATCATCGAACTTGGCGCCTATCTTGCCCTCTGGGCAGCACAGTTCGAGATCGCAGCGGCGCTTGGTGCCAAAAGGCGGTCTAAGCAAGTATCGGGTGGCACCGGAAGCGGTGCGGCGCAACTCTTCCGTCAAACGAAGAGGAGAGCCTGATGACCGTTGCCTTCACCGCCATGCCGACCACCGACGCTGCACATCTCTGGAACGGCGGCACCGATGCTTATGGACGCATTCCGGAAGTTCAGGTCTCGGCTGGTGCCGGTTACCCCTGCCGCCACTGCCTGCGCAACATCGACGAGGGTGAGGAACTGCTGGTTCTCGCCTACCGGCCGTTCCCGGGACTCCAGCCCTACGCCGAAACCGGGCCGATCTTCCTGCACAAGACGCCCTGTCGGCGCTACGTTGCGGAAGAAATCCTGCCGCCGATCCTGTCGAGCCCGGATTATATCCTGCGTGGCTACGGCAGTGACAATCGCATCGTCTACGGCAGCGGCGCGGTGACGCCAACCGAACGCATCAAGGCACGGGCAGAGGAACTTCTGTCACGTCCTGACATTGCCTACGTGCATGTCCGCTCAGCCCGCAACAACTGCTTCCAGTGCCGCATCGACAGGGTCGAGGCACCTTCCTTCGCCGGGGCAGCATTGGCCATCTGACGCGCACAGCGCGACGAACAGCCGTCGCGCTGTGTATTGCTAAACTTGGACCGAACTTGCTCTACGCTACGTTCAGAACGCTTTCCGGCGCGACCGCCTCATAACCCAGCGCTTCCGCCACAGGCTTGTTCGTCACCCTGCCCTTGTGGACATTAAGCCCATTGCGCAGGTGCCGGTCCTCGGCGATTGCTCGCAAGCCTCGGTCGGCAAGCGCCAGGCCGTGTTGCAGCGTCGCATTGTTCAGGGCATGCGCGGAGGTGACCGGCACGGCGCCCGGCATGTTCGCCACGCAATAGTGCACGATGCCATCGACTTCATAGGTCGGGTCGGAATGGGTCGTCGCATGCGAGGTTTCAAAACAACCGCCCTGGTCGATCGCGACATCCACGAGAACCGCGCCCTTCTTCATGCCCGACAGCATCTCGCGGCTGACGAGCTTCGGTGCTGCGGCACCGGGGATCAGCACGGCGCCGATCACCAGGTCGGCCGAGAAGACTTCTTCCTCCAGCGCGTCGATCGTCGAGTAGCGGGTGTGGACGCGGCCGTTGAAGATGTCATCCAGTTGGCGCAACCGCGGCAGCGAGCGGTCGATGATCGAGACATCCGCGCCAAGTCCCGCCGCCATCTTGGCGGCATGCAGGCCAACGACGCCGCCGCCGATGATCGCGACCTTGGCCGGCAGCACGCCCGGCACGCCGCCGAGCAGGATGCCGAGACCGCCGTTTGCCTTCTGCAGCGCCGTGGCACCAGCCTGGATCGCCAGGCGACCGGCCACTTCCGACATCGGCGCCAGCAGCGGCAGGCCGCCGCGCTCGTCCGTCACGGTCTCGTAGGCAACTGCGGTGACCCCGGACGCGAGCAGGCCCTTGGTCTGCTCCGGATCGGGTGCAAGATGAAGATAGGTGTAGAGGATCTGTCCGTCGCGAAGCTGAACCCATTCGTTCGGCTGGGGCTCCTTCACCTTCACGACCATATCGGACTTCTCGAAGATGTCCTTGGCGCTTCCCAAGATCTTGGCGCCGGCTGCGGCATAAGCGGCGTCATCGGCACCAATACCGGCACCCGCCTTTGTTTCGATCAGCACTTCATGGCCGTGGGCCACGTATTCGCGCACCGCTCCAGGCGTCAGTCCAACGCGATATTCATGGTTTTTGATTTCCTTCGGGCACCCGACACGCATGCAGCGTTCCTCTCAGTTGCGGCTTTCGCCAGTTGTTGTTCCCAGGAAAAGCTAACCAGAAGAAGGGTCGAATGTCCTTGCGAAGAAGATTTGCGTTCGGCGGTCTTTTCGAAGAATGTTGCATATCTTGCCGTCTGTTCGAAGGATCTGCGAATGTCGACACCCGATGCTATCGATCTTGCGATCATGCGCACGCTTCAGGACAACGGGCGAATCTCCAATGCGGAGCTTGCCGAACGTGTCGGGCTATCGGCATCGGCCTGCTCGCGCCGCCTCGATCTCCTGGAGAAAAACGGCACGATCAGCGGCTACCACGCGCGCCTGTCCAACAAGGCGCTCGACTACAAGATGATGGTCATCGTCCACATCTCGCTGTCGGGCCAGTTCGCCAAGACACTGACGGAGTTCGAGGCAGCGGTGAAACTCTGCCCCAACGTGCTGGTCTGCTACCTGATGTCGGGCGAATATGATTATATCTTGCGCGTGGCCGCCAAGGACCTGGAAGACTACGAGCGCATCCACCGGGACTGGCTCTCTGCCCTGCCCCATGTGGTGAAGATCAATTCAAGCTTTGCTCTGCGCGAGATCATCGATCGCCCGAATGTCGGCCTATGACAGGCCGATGAGGATCGCCCCGGCGGCCACGACGATACAGGCGGCAATCCGCTTCGGCGTCAGCGTCTCGCCCAGCAACAGCCAGCCGATCAGCACCGCGAAGACGACGCTTGTTTCACGCAGCGCAGAGACGGGCCCTGCCGGCGCGATCGAATAGGCGACCAGCACGGCCCCGTAGGACAGCAGCGAAACCATGCCCCCTGCCGATGCCTTCCAGGTCTCCCTCGATCGCATGTCGATGGCAAGGCGGCCGCGCGCGGCGATGAAAGCAATCACCATCAGGATGCCCGGCAGCAGGAAAACCCAGGTGATGTAGGCCGCCGAATTGCCGGACAGCCGGATACCGATCGCATCCACCGTCGAATATCCGGAGATGCACACAGCCGTCGCCAGCGCAAAACCCATCGAGCTTGCCGTCGCACGTCCGCGTCCGAGCGCCAGGAGCATGATGCCGGTGACGATCAGCATGATGCCGCCCATCGTCATGGGGCGCAGCACCTCGCCCATGAAGACGAGACCGCCGAATGTCACCAGCAGCGGCGCGCTGCCGCGGATGATCGGGTAGACCTGCCCGAGTTCGCCGTGCCGATAGGCGGCTACCAGCAACAGGCTGTAGGCGAGCTGGAACACGGCCGATCCGGCGATATAGGGCCATGATGCTGCTGACGGCCACGGCAGCACGAACGCAACCGGGACGGCGACGATGGTCATCGCCAGGGTCATCACCGTCATCGTCCAGAAACGGTCGGCACCGGAACGCAGGAAGGCGTTCCAGCTTGCATGCAGGAGAGCGGCACACAGTGCCAGGGCAACAACAAAGGTGCTCATGAAACGCTAGCGCTTTCGCCTCACCGCATTGCCAAGAGAAACATCAAATTTTATCGATCGCTTCAAATGCACTTCAACGGGTCGCGGCTATTCTGGGTTGAGGGAACAAGAAGGGGTAACACGATGACTAGCCGCTTAAGGAACCGAGGTGCCGAGCGCAAGAAGACTCGCATCCTGGGAACTGTGAAATACTTCAACCAGACTGTCGAGGGGCGCGTGACCGACCTGTCGCCGACGGGCCTGGCGCTTGATCTCGGCGGGCGCGTTTTCCATGCCGACGACGGCAGTCCAGTAAAGGTCGAAAGCACCGAATTCGGCATCCTGGAAGGCACGGTCAAGTGGCGCCGCAGCGGTCGGCTGGGCGTGCAGTTCAACATCAACAGTAACGCCAACGCTCAGGTCGCGTCCTATTTCCGCTTCTTCCACAAGGACGTGCCCAGCCGCCTCGCCCGGTAAATAACCAACCGGCAAATGCTTCTTTTGGCGGCCTCCGCCTCCTGTCATTTTCGTGATGCAAGCTTGTGCAATTCACCGTAAGCTTGCATCGTCCAAAGGACTTGAGGGAGATTGTCCATGTCGTTTCTTGCCGGCTTCCAACCTGTTACTCGCCGCTCGCTGCTCGGAGGCATCGCCGCCTCCACCGCCCTTGTCGTGCTGCATCCCTTCGCTGCTCGTGCCGCCGGCAACCAGGCGCATCTGCGCATCATGGAAACGACGGACATCCACGTCCACGTCTTCCCTTATGACTATTACGCCGACAAGCCGAACGACACGCTCGGTCTTGCCCGCACCGCCTCGATCATCGATGGCATTCGCGCCGAAGCCGGCAATTCCATGCTGGTCGACAACGGCGACTTCCTGCAGGGCAATCCGCTCGGCGACTACATCGCCTACGAGCGCGGCATGAAGGAAGGCGATACGCATCCGGTCATAAAGGCGATGAACGTGCTTGGTTATGACGCTGGCACGCTCGGCAACCATGAGTTCAACTATGGCCTCGACTTCATGTTCAAGGTGCTGGCCGGCTCCGGTTTCCCTTATGTCTGCGCCAACCTCACCAAGGGCCAGCTCGCATCTGACCCGAAGAAGGACGAGCTTTTCCTCAAGCCCTACGTGATCATCGAAAAGCAGATCCGCGATGGATCCGGCGCCACCAGCCCGATCAAGGTCGGCTTCATCGGTTTCGTGCCGCCGCAGATCATGACCTGGGATGCCAAGAACCTCGAAGGCAAGGCGCAGACCCGCGACATCGTCGAAACAGCCAAGGCCTGGGTGCCGGTCATGAAGGAGGAAGGTGCCGATATCGTCATCGCCCTTTCGCACTCCGGCATCAGCGGCGATGGCCAGAGCGAGCGCATGGAAAACGCCTCGCTCTACCTCGCTGGCGTCCAGGGCATCGATGCGGTCTTCACTGGCCACCAGCACCTCGTCTTCCCGGGCACCAAGGATTTCGATGGCATTGCCGGCGCGGACACCAAGAAGGGCACGTTGATGGGCAAGCCGGCCGTCATGGGCGGCTTCTGGGGCTCGCATATGGGCCTCATCGACCTGCTGCTCGAAAATGACGGGAAGAACTGGAAGATCGTCGATTCCACCTCGGAGGCGCGTCCGATCTACCACCGCAACGAAGAGCGCAAGATCGTCGCTGACGTGAAGGACAAACCGGAGGTGATCGCCGCCGTCAAGGAAGAGCATGAGGCAACGCTTGCCTATGTGCGCCGTCCGGTCGGCAAGACATCGGCGCCGCTCTATTCCTATTTCGCGCTCGTGGCGGACGATCCGTCGGTCCAGATCGTCTCGAACGCCCAGACCTGGTACATCAAGGAGATGCTGAAGGACGGCCAGTACAAGGATCTTCCGGTGTTGTCGGCCGCAGCACCCTTCAAGGCCGGTGGCCGTGGCGGCGCCGACTACTTCACCGACGTACCGGCGGGCGATATCGCGATCAAGAACGTCGCGGACCTCTACCTCTATCCGAACACGGTGCAGGCGGTGCTGATTACCGGCGCACAGGTCAAGGATTGGCTGGAAATGTCGGCCGGCATGTTCAACCAGGTGGCGCCCGGTTCGAAGGACGCACCGCTCCTCAACAACAGCTTCCCGTCCTACAACTACGATGTCATCGACGGCGTCACCTACCAGATCGACCTGTCGCAGCCGGTGCGCTTCGACAAGGACGGTAAGCTCATGAACCCGAACGCCAACCGCATCGTCGACCTCCAATTCGACGGCAAGCCGATCGATCCTGAGCAGAAGTTCGTTGTCGCAACCAACAACTACCGCGCCGGCGGCGGCGGCAAGTTCCCGGAAATCGCAGGCGACAAGGTGATCTTCGTGGCCCCGGACACCAACCGCGACGTGATCGTCCGCTACATCGTCGAGCAGGGCACGATCAACCCGTCGGCCGACGCCAACTGGTCGTTCAAGCCGCTGCCGGGCACAACCGCGATCTTCGAGACCGGCCCGAAGGCACGCGAGTTCGCTTCTGCGGTGAAGGGCGCAAAGATCGAGGATGCTGGCGACGGCGAAAACGGCTTCGCCAAGTTCCGGCTCGTTCTCTGACGGCGAACAGGAAACGCCTCATCACTGCACAGATCAGGGATGAGGCCCTCCCCTTATTCAGGCGGCTCTTGCTTTCACGGTACCGAGGCGGGAAAGGAGCAGGCTGAGTTCCGCCGGTGGCTTGCGCTCGACGCGCCGATAATCGCTGCCGTCGCGTTTCCGTTGCACCAGTCCAAGATCGAAGAGATCCCGACGCAGCAGGGCTGCATCGCCGAACAGGTGCAGCATGTTGAGGAATTCGCCGATCTCGCGCTCCGTGAAGCTGCGATTGGCGGGGATCTTCGACCACAGGAACCACAGGCACAGTTCCTGCTGCGAGCGCTTGCCGGGCCAGCGGACGATCCGCCCTTCACTATCGAAGACGCGTAGCGTGCGCATCACGCGGGTTTCATCCGGCACCGGGACGGGCGCGGTTTGAGCGACCACGGGCTCGGTGGTTTCAGGGGTGGATGTCGCTGAAGCTGACTGTTCGGCGCGCAGGTGCTGGTAGTTGCGGTAACCGCCCGCCTTGGCGAGCAGGTTCAGCATCTCCAGATGGCTGGGCGCATGGTCGAGCGCGGTGATCTGCGCGCGCAGTTGCTTGGCGAACACCGACAGGTCGGCGATTTCCATTGGATGGATGGATCTGGGCATGTCTTATCCTCGGACGTGCCATTGCCTTGAGATCAAGGTGTCGCTGGTCGCCGGCTTGTCGACTCTGGCACTGGATAAGTGCTCATCATCTTTTCAGATTGGCAGGTTTAGCTTCCCTTGTGGGGACGGCGACGCCTCGGTGAACTGCAGACCGTGGCGCCAGTTATATTCAACCGCCGGAGCCGGTCAATCCCCTGTCACTCGGCCGCCACCGGCATCGAATCAGCTTCATCCATGCCGAGCATCTGCTTGAATTCGCTGTGGGCGGGGCATTTCGAGAGGCGCTGCTCGAAGGCCTTGATCAGCCATTGGCCGGCCGGACCGAGCGGATTGGCGGTGCGCCGCATGGCGTAAAGCGGATACTGGCTCTGTTCGTAGGCATCCAAATTCAGCGCGATGAGATTGCCGTTGATGATGTCCCTGCCCGCAACCGGCGCCGGAAGACCACCCCAGCCGAGCCCGCCCAGGATCAACTGGTGCTTGGTGGCGATGTCGCTCACCCGCCACGTCTTGTAGGACAACACGTTGAAGTCCCTGCCCTTGGTCAGGCTCGAGGCATCGGTCACGACAAGCTGTACTTCCTCGCGCACGTCGGCGAGCGTCAGCGGCCGCCCGAGCTTGCTCAGCGGATGATCCGGCGCGGCGACCGGGATCATGAAGGAATGCCCGATCTTCTGCATGGTCAGCGCGTCGTCCTCGCGCACCGGCGCACCACCGACGCCAAGATCCGCCTTGCCGGACAGCACCATCTCCATCACCATGCCAAGCTCGCCGACATTGAGATTGAGCGCGACTGACGGGAAGAGCTTGCGGAACTCACGCAGCTCGGCCACCACCGCGTCAGCCGGGACCATGACGCTCAGCGCCACGGAAAGCTCGGCTTCGAGCCCCTGCTTCATGCTTTTCGCCCGCGCCCGCATGACCTGCAGATCGGCCACGATTCGCCGTGCATCGGTGAGCAGCGCCTTGCCTGCCTCGGTCAGCTTCGGCTGGCGCATTCCGGCACGTTCGAAGAGCGAGACTTCCAACTGCGCTTCGAGATTGTTGATGGTGTAGCTGACCACCGATTGAGCGCGGTTGAGGCTGCGCGAAGCTGCTGAAAAACTTCCGGTTTCAGCCACTGCCAGGAAAACCTGCAGCTGGTCGAGAGTCGGATTGGCGTCCATGAAATCTATCCAGATTTTGGATGGTAATCTTCGATATTATCCCAGTTCAATAGATGGAAGTCCATGCCTATCTTCCGGCCATCAAACGAGATCCACCTCGGCACGACCTCCCATAGCATGCAAGGAAATACCGCAATGACCATCCTTCTCGTCACATCAAGCCCGCGCGAAGAATCGCTGTCGACGAAGATCGCCACCGAGTTCGTCGAGAAGCTGACCGCCGCCAAGTCCGACAGCAACGTCATCCATCGTGACCTCGGCCACGACCCGATCCCGCACCTCGACATGGTGTCCACCTCCGCGATCCGCAAGGCACCGGAAGACCGCACGCCCGAGGAAGCCGAAGCGGCAGAATATTCCGACAAGCTTGTCGCCGAACTTCTGGCGGCCGACACCGTCGTCATCGCCACCGGCCTCATCAACTTCAACATCTACTCGACGCTGAAAAGCTGGATCGACAACATCGCCCGTGCCGGCAAGACCTTCCGCTACACCGCTGAAGGCCCGCAGGGTCTCGCCACCGGCAAGAAGGTCTATATCGTGCTTGCCGCCGCCGGCGTTTATTCCGAAGGCCCGGCTGCCGGCATGAACCACGCGATCCCCTACCTCACCACCGTCCTCGGCTTCATGGGCATGGTGGACGTGGAAGTGATCTATGTGGAAGGCCTCGCCTTTGGCCCGGAAGCGGTCGAAAAGGCCATTGCCGCTGCCCAGGAACGCACCGAGCAGTTGGCGCTCGCAGCCTAAGCTGGCTGCGCACCCTTCATAGCTTCGAAAGACCCCAGACGGCCGTGGACCCTGTCCCGGCCGTCTGTTTTTGCCTGGTAGAGCCTGCGATCCGCGGCCGCGAGGAACGCTTCGAAGCCATCGCCATCCTCCGGCCCCGTCGCCACCCCGATCGACACAGTGACCGGGTTGCCGTCCGGGCGCAGAACGGCGCTGCGGACGTTGTTCCGCAACCGTTCGGCAAGTACCATCGCGCCGTCATGATTGGTATCCGGCAGCACAAGCACGAATTCCTCGCCACCGAAGCGCGACAGGTGATCGGTCGGCCTTGACGCAGCCTTCAACCGCGCTGCCACCTCCTTCAGAACCTCGTCCCCCTTCAGGTGCCCGAAGAGGTCGTTGATGTCCTTGAACCGGTCCGCATCGATGATCGCGATGCTGCAGTTGCCCCCGCGCTCCAGGCACTGGCGGATCAATCCCGGCGCATCTTCCTGTAGCCTGCGGCGGTCATAAACGCTGGTCAGCCCGTCGACGCCGCTGTTGGCGAGCAGCGCCTGGTATCGTTCCCGGAATGTCAGGTCGTGGAAGATGTCGTTCAGGTCCCGCTGCGTGGCGCGCGGCACGTGGTCGAGCTTCAGGTAGATCGCAAAGAGCCCGGCGTAGACGCAGACCGCCACCAGCTTGGCGATCATGCCTCCCACGAACACCGAGGCCGGCGCATCAAAGAGGATACTGAGGCCGATGAAGAAGCCGATCTGGTCGAAGACGAGTAGCGCGGCACCGCTCACCGCAAACCGCAGCACCGTGTGATTGCGGAACATCCGCCCCAGGCGCTCATAGAGAAGGATGATGCCGATCGAATCGAGGTAGAGCAGCGCCGTCCCGAGGACCATCAGCCAGCCCATCTCGTTCATGAAGCTCACGTCAACCGTGCGGCCCGCGGGCAATCCCGCCGCCTCCTGCAGTTGCAGGAACTGCGCGATGCCGACGGTGAACAGGTTGCCGAGGAACAGGCCGTAGATCGGCTGTCGAACGGTCGCTGCATCCTCCTTGAGGTAGAGCAGCAGGATCATCATCAGCTTGCCGGCAAAGAACACCGACGACCCGGGCGACACGGTACCGAACGGCAGCTCGATGTAATAGACCGCCGCGAGATAGGTTTCCATGAAGTGCATGACGCCGAGCGCGGTGAGGAACACACCGAGCCCCAGCTGCCGTCGAAAATGCAGGAGCGCCATCATCACGGAGAAGTAGATCACCGCCTCGCAGAGAAAGAGCGCGAGATTGAACATCTGCATTTTCAGTCCGATTCCACCCTGGACAAGGTTTCTAGATGCAAGCCATTACCCCAGGTGATCGAGTTCTTCGATCGCACCATGCCGGCTTCAACAAGCGGGAAGCCGACCTGCATCATTCTCACGAGACCGACAGCGACCAGTAGCCAGGTCAGGACGACGCGATCCGCCTGAAGCGCAAGTCCGTCGGCGAAGGCGGCATGCGCAGAGAAGCCGAGGGCCATCCCGCCCCCACTGACACTCCACGCGTTCCAACAGCCTAAATGCATCGCTTCAGTAGAAAAGGACAGGACAGAACAATAGCTGTTCTTTTCTACGAAGCAGCCCTTAATTTTGAATGAGGATCAACGATATGAACTTGAGCCGGCGCCCGTTCATCGGGTCATCCGAAGTCAGGCCGGGCGCGACTTCTCGCCGTCGCCAAACAACGCCGCACCGTTCTGGTCGATGATCTGCTGCGCCTTCTTGACCGTGTATTCGACCGCATCGTCCATGCTGGTGAACATGTCGGCGCGAACGAAGGTGCGCTCCAGCGTTTCACCGTTCACCACCTTCTCGATGCGCCCCGCCAGGCGAAACTGCGATCCTTCGCGGATCGGGCTCGCGATGATGGTGCAGTCGCCATATGCCACCGGCTCTGCAGCGCTTGCTTCGGGCTCCGCCGCCTTGTTGCCGCCGGAGAACATGGAAAGGATGTTGGAAAGAAATGAAGCCATGACGTTGCCTAGCATATCCATCGAGAAGCGGGAACCTGCAGCAGCCTGAACCACCACTGCCGGCCAAAGTTTAGGGTCAGATCACCAGGTTTGCCAGGATCTCGTTTTCGGTGATGTCCTCGTAGCCCATGCCCGCACTTTCGAAGCGGTCGATGAGGCTCGCAAAATTCTCGCGCCGGCTGGTCTCGATGCCGATCAGGATCGAACCGAAATTGCGCGCCGATTTCTTCAGGTATTCGAATCGCGCGATATCGTCCTCGGGCCCCAGCAGGTTGAGGAAATCGCGCAGCGCGCCGGGGCGCTGCGGCAGCCGCAGGATGAAGTATTTCTTGACGCCGGAGAAGCGCATGGCGCGTTCCTTGACGTCCGGCAGTCGCTCGAAGTCAAAATTGCCGCCGGACACGACGCAGACCACCGTTTTGCCCGCCAGCTTCTCGCGACCCAGCATATCGAGCGCGGTGATCGACAGCGCACCGGCCGGCTCCAGTACGACGCCCTCGACATTCAGCATCTCGGTGATCGTCACGCAGATGGCGTTTTCCGGAACCAGCATCACCTGGTCGGGCGAAAACCGGCGAAGGGCTGCAAAATTCAGGTCGCCGATGCGCGCCACGGCAGCGCCATCCACAAAGTTGTCGAGCTTGGCCAGTGTCACCGGCTCGCCCGCCAGCAGGCTCTTCTTCAGGCTCGGCGCGCCTTCCGGCTCGGTGAAGATGAAGTTCTCGGCCGCAACCACGCCCTCCAGGTAACCCGAGGTCCCGGACGACAGTCCGCCACCGCCCACCGGCAGGATCACCAGGTCCGGCACCGTGCCGTCAGGCAGTTGCTCCACCATCTCGGCGGCCACCGTCGCCTGGCCCTCGATGATGTCGACATGGTCGAAGGGTGGCACCATGGCGCCGTCGATCTCTTCGACATACGCGCGGGCCGCCGCATAACACTGGTCGAAGATATCGCCGACAAGCTTGATGGTGATGAAGGACCCGCCGAACATGCGCGTCTTGTCGATCTTCTGCTGCGGCGTCGTCACCGGCATGAAGACCACGCCCGGCACCTGGAAATGCCGGCAAACGAAGGCAAAACCCTGGGCGTGGTTGCCAGCCGAGGCGCACACGAAGGTCTTGCCCGTGGCGCCAGCCGCAATCACCTTGCGGAAGAAGTTGAACGCCCCGCGGATCTTGTAGGAGCGCACGGGCGACAGGTCTTCGCGCTTCAGCCAGATGTCTGCGCCATAACGCCGGCTCAGGTGTTCGTTGAATTGCAGTGGCGTCTCGGGAAAGATTTCCCGCATCGCGGCTTTCGCCTCATCCACAGCAGCGTTGGTCAGCCCAAGCTCGTTCACGTCATCCATCCATTGAATTCAGGTCTTGGCCCCGCTATGCCATAGGCTTGCGCAGAGACAAAGCCGCTTTCGCCGACGAGAGACAGGGATAGCCGTTTGAACGCCAATCTGATCCGGTCGGTGATCTATATTACGGCGCTTTGTGCCCTCTACCTTTCCATGGCCATGTTCCTGCCGGCGCTGGTGGATCTCTATTACGGGCACCGGGACTGGCAGGTCTTTGCGCTGTCCGGCTTTCTTGTCGGCGGCATTGCGGGTGCCGCGGCGCTTGCCACCCGCGGCCCGCCGCCTGCCTTCAACAAGCGATTCGGCTTCCTGCTGGTCAACGTGCTGTGGCTGATGTTCTCGCTCGTCGGCGCCATCCCGCTCTTTCTTGCGGAATACAAGACCAGCTTCGCGCAGGCGCTGTTTGAGTCCATCTCCGGGATCACCACCACCGGATCGACGATCATGGTGGGGCTCGACAAGCAGCCGCCCGGCATCCTGCTGTGGCGCTCGCTCTTGTGCTGGCTCGGCGGCATCGGGATCGTCGGCCTCGGGCTTTTCGTCCTGCCGTTCCTGAAGGTCGGCGGCGCCTCCATCTTTAAGCTGGAATCAACGGAGACCAACGACAAGCCGTTCGCCCGCCTTGCAAGCTTCACCCGCGCCTTCCTCGCAGTCTATATCCTGCTGACGATCGCCTGCACGGTCGCCTACGATGTTGCCGGCATGAGCCATTTCGACGCCCTCAACCACGCGCTCTCGACGGTCGCGACGGCTGGTTTTTCCACCCATGACGCGTCCTTTGCCTTCTGGAAGGACAACCAGGCGATCCTGGTGATCTGCACGATCTTCCTGACGATCTCGAGCCTGCCCTTCTCGGTGCTGATCCTGCTCGCCATGCGCGGCCGGCTGGACACGCTGCGCGACCCGCAGATCATGGTGTTCCTCGGGTACCTCGGGGGCATCGCCGTGGCGCTCGGCGTCTACCATCACCTCAGGAACAGCGTGGAACTCGACGACGCCCTCATCCACTCCTTCTTCAACATCGCCTCGATCCTCTCGACCGGCGGCTTCTCCAGCGACGACTACACGCTCTGGGGACCGTTTGCGGTGATGCTCGTCTTTTTCGCAAGCGCCATGGGCGGCTGCTCCGGCTCCACCTCCGGCGGCATCAAGTCCTATCGCTTCGTGGTGATGTTCAACACGGCCCGCGCCGGCATCAACAAGCTCATCTATCCGAACGCGATCTATCCGGTCCGCTACGGCGCCCTGATCGTCGATGCCGATACCCAGCGCGGCGTCTTCCTGTTCCTCGGCCTTTTCCTGTTCCTCTGGGTGCTCGGCAGCCTTGGCATGACCTTGCTCGGCTACGACGTAGTGACATCCTTCTCCGGCGTCCTCACCTGCCTCGCGAATGTCGGCCCCGGCATCGGCCCGATCATCGGCCCTGTCGGCAATTTCTCCACCATCAGCGACCCGGCGCTTTATCTCCTGTCGTTGCTCATGCTGCTCGGACGCCTGGAAATCCTCACCGTGCTGGTGCTACTAACGCCGATCTTCTGGCGGCACTAAAGCGGGCACCCGAAGAAATTCGATCGGTCCCTCCGGCCTGTCGTCGTCAAATACGGCGCAGGCGAGCGCGCCGCCAAAAACGCAGCCGGCATCGACATTGGTGCGGTTGTCGAAAGTCTGCGGGTTGCCCGACACCGGCGTATGCCCATGGCAAAGATGGCGCCCCCAGAAATAGCCGGTCTCGGCGCCCCGGTACCGCTTCCAGATCAGGTCATGGTCGTTCTGCGCCTCCAGCGGAAGCGCTTCATCGACCCCGGCATGGACGAAGACCCGGTACTGGTCGACATGGATGGACGCAAGCGCGCGGCACCAGTCCACCACCGCCTCCGGCAATTCGCCGCCAAAGGATTGCAGCGTCTCGTGGCCACCGTTTTCCAGCCAGGTCACCATCTCGGCGCCGCCGTTGTCATGGGCGCGCACCAGCATGTCCTCGTGGTTGCCCTTGAGCGTCGTCCACCGCCAGCCCTGCCTGCGCGGGCCCGCCATGATCCGCTCGACAACCCCGCGGCTGTCCGGGCCGCGGTCAACATAGTCGCCGACAAACACAACATGGCCGCCGTCGGCATACGCTTCCACCTGCCCCAGCATATCCTCAAGTTCCGACAGACAGCCGTGGATGTCGCCAATCGCAAAGGTCAGGGTCACGTCTTGCTCCATCAGCGCCAGCGCGGCTCCGCGCCTTGCAGATATGTCCGCCCCTCACGCACATTCAAGAAATGGCGCGTGTCGCGAAAAAGCAATGATTTGGTGTGGTCAGCTTGACTGAATCGCCGAGGTGCCTGAAAAGCAAGGCGCGCGGACGTGGCGAAACTGGTAGACGCAAGGGACTTAAAATCCCTCGACTTCGGTCATACGGGTTCGACCCCCGTCGTCCGCACCACACCCTGCCCCAGCTGATTTGATCTTGAAACCGATCCTGCCGATTCCTAACTCGGCAACCGTCAGAATCACCACGACAGGAGGTTCTCATGGCACTCGGTACGTTTGACGCTCCGCTTTTTGCAAAGCGCACCTACTTCATCCAAGAAATCAGCGGCCTGGACGATGCCTTTGATCTGCTTGACGAATGGCCGGCAGACCAGAGGGACCTGGCTTTCGAGGCCGTGGTCAAGTCAGTGCGCGAAGCTGCGTGCGGCAGCCGGCCGGTGGCGTTTGCGCGGGAGGACTTCAAGCGGTTCCTGAAGCGCAACAACATGCTCGCCAATGTGGAAGAGATCCCGGTGCAGCTGCGCAACAACCGCGACCGCAACATTGGCGGCCACTGAGCACGCGCCAACACGGCTCTCGCCCTGAACGAAAAAAGCGCGGCTCAAAGGCCGCGCTTCTGGTATATCGGGACCGGCTTATCTTAGCCGGCGATCTTGGCGGCAAGCTTTGCGACATGCGCACCCTGGTAGCGGGCGCCTTCGAGTTCGACAGCCGAAGGCTGGCGGGAGCCGTCACCATTGGTGATCGTCGATGCGCCATAAGGCGAGCCGCCCTTCACTTCTTCGGTACCCATCTGGCCCTGGAAGGCATAGGGAAGCCCAACGACCGCCATGCCGTGGTGCAGGAAGGTCGGAATGAAGCTCAGGATGGTCGATTCCTGGCCGCCGTGCTGGGTGGCCGTCGAGGTGAAGACCGAGCCGACCTTGCCGACCAGCTTGCCTTCGGCCCAGAGCGCACCCGTCTGGTCCCAGAAATTGCGCATCTGCGATGCAACGGTGCCGAAACGCGTGCCGGCGCCGACGATGATCGCGTCATACTGGTCGAGTTCGGTCGGCGATGCGATCGGCGCTTCCTGGTCCATCTTGTAATAGGAAGCCTTGGCGACATCTTCCGGCACCAGTTCCGGCACACGCTTCACGGTGACCTCGGCCCCTTCTGCCTTGGCGCCCTCTGCGACAGCATAGGCCATCTTCTCGATGTGTCCGTACGCGGAATAGTAAAGTACCAATACCTTCGCCATGATCTTCTCCAGATGATCGTCTTGATCTCGATTGGCCGGAATGGCCCGTCGCTACAAGAACTATCCCATCCGCACGGTTTGCAAAGCCCCAGCTCCCAAAACGCACTGTTCAATGAATGGAGACGACGTGGCCCTTGCGTCCAGTGATCTGAAACAACCATGGTGGTGATTTCCTCTTCTTAAAGCGCACGTTTGCGCTTACCACTGGGTGATCCAGGAGACATGACCATGCCCGAACAGACTGAGACCACCATTGTTACCGCTGCCATGCTCGCGATCGGCGACGAGCTTTTGTCGGGACGCACGAAAGACAAGAATATCGGCCACCTCGCCGACCTCCTGACGCTGTCCGGGATTGATCTGAAGGAAGTGCGCATTGTCGCCGATGAGGAAGACGCGATCGTCGAGGCGCTGAATGCGCTGCGCAGCCGCTACGACTATGTCTTCACCTCCGGCGGCATCGGCCCGACGCATGACGATATCACCGCCGACGCGGTCTCGAAGGCCTTCGGCGTGCCCTGCATCCATGACCCGGAGGCAATGAGGCTGCTTGGCGAGATGTACAAGCGCCGCGAGATGGAGTTCACCGAGGCGCGCCAGCGCATGGCCCGCATGCCGCAAGGGGCCAGGCACATCCCCAATCCCGTCTCGACTGCACCCGGCTTCATCATCGGCAATGTTTATGTCATGGCAGGCGTGCCGCAGGTTTTCCAGGCGATGGTCGACAACGTCCTGCCGCTGTTGCGCTCCGGCTCGAGGATGATGTCGCGCGCCATCGCATGCCCTTATGGCGAAGGCGATATCGGCACGCTTCTGTCCGCGGTCCAGAAGGCGCATCCGCAAACGAGCATCGGCTCCTATCCGAAGTTCGATGGCCAGCGCTTCTCGACCGAACTCGTCATCCGTGCCCGCGATGGCGCCGCACTCGACGCAGCCGCTGATGCCGTGGCGGAGATGATCAAGGGCATCGACAAGTCGCACACGCCGACCAATCCGACAGCAGACGCTTGATTGCAGGGAACAAAGGGGACAAGCTCCACGAAGGCGTGAAGCGGTGCTGAGGAGGGCACCGCTTGACGAGGATCAAGGCGATACACAGGTACACATCTGAGACTGGCGACAGATCATGGGCACCAGGTATGAGGAGATAACGCCATGGCCTACAAGACCATTCTTGCCGTTCTGGACACCCCGCAGAACGCGCGGCAGATCAGCGACTTCAGCATCTCGCTTGCCCGTCACTTCTCCGCTCACCTGATCGGCGTTCATGCCGAAACGCTGGCAGCCGTGCCCTTGATTGCGCCGATGGAGATCCCGGATCCCGCAGCAGTCCAGGTGCTCCAGGAAGCCGCGGAAAAGGAAAGCGCGGAAGTGCAGCGCATCTTCGGCGAGCAGGCAGCGTCTGCCGGCGTCTCCACCGAATGCCGCAGCTTCATCTCATCTGCCGGTTTCGGCTCCAACTCGGTGATGGAAACGGCGCGCAGCGTCGACCTCATCGTCGCCAGCCAAAGCGATCCCGGCCATGCCGACCATCGGGCGGATCTCGAAACCTTCCTGTTTGAAAGCGGCCGCCCGATGCTGCTCATCCCCTACAAGTTGAAGGTGCCGCAACCGATCAAGCGGGTGCTCGTCGCCTGGAACGGGTCGCGCGAAGCGGCACGCGCCACATTCGACGCGATGCCCTTCCTCAAGGCAGCCGAGACGGTGGAACTGCTCACCATCGATCCGCCGGAACGTGGACGCCAGGCGCTCGAGCCCGCCGGCACCCAGATTGCTGCCACCTTGCGGCGCCACGGCATCCAGGCAACGCTCACCACCCATACCAGCGGCGGCGAGGCTCCGGCGGCGGTCATCGAGAAGCGGCTTGCCGACAACAGCATCGACCTTCTCGTCATGGGCGGCTACGGCCATTCCCGCTGGTGGGAGATGCTGTTTGGCGGGGCCACCCGCAGCCTTCTCGACTCTATGTCGGCTTTGACACTGCTTTCGCGCTGACACATCCTTGCGCCAAGGGGCGTGTTGCCGCTATGAGCGAAAGCCAACAATCTGCTTTCGCTCATGGTGGCCCCGCTCATGTCTCTTCCCGAAAAAGCCTTTCCCGTTTCCTGGGATCAATTTCACCGCGATGCACGCGCGCTGGCCTGGCGCCTTGCTGGCATGGGCCGTGATTTCCGGGCGATCGTCTGCATCACCCGCGGCGGGCTCGTACCAGCCGCCATCATTTCGCGCGAACTCAACATCCGCCTCATCGAGACGGTCTGCGTCGCCTCCTACCATGACTACGTCAACCAGGGCGAAATGAACCTCCTGAAGGGCATCGCCCCGGAACTCACCACCGATGGCGGCGAAGGCGTGCTGGTGGTGGACGACCTCACCGACACCGGCAAGACTGCGTCGGAAGTTCGCTCGATGTTGCCGAAGGCGCATTTCGCCTGCGTCTACGCCAAGCCAAAGGGCGTACCGACGGTCGATACCTTCATCACCGAAGTGAGCCAGGATACCTGGATCTATTTCCCCTGGGACATGGGCTTCACCTACCAGGAGCCGATCGCCAAGACCCCCAAGGCCTGATTCTCTCGAGCTATTTGCCTGTCAACCGTTTTCATAAGCCCGCCGCACCCTCGTGTGGCGGGTTTATCTTTGGGCGCTAGATGCTTTTTCGCCACATGTGCCAATCCGCTACACGCAAAGCCTTATAAATCGGGCGAACGGGACCCCGGGAGGTGTCGAAACCGGCCCTTCCGATGCGCAATACGACGTGTGTGGACAAGGCACGCAACTGCAGCCGCTGCCTGCAACCTTTTGAGAATCAACGAGGTTTTTTCTTCCCCGTTATCCACAGGCACCAGCCACAATATCTTGTGGTTATAAATCCGTAAGGATCTACGCCTTGACGAATCCGAGTGGCCGGAACACATTGCTTTTCATGTTGCGGCGGCGACTGGACCGGAGCTAACGAGGCCGGTTCTTTTTCGAGTTGGACGGGAAAATGTGCATTGCGATCAGCCTCGAACGGCTGTTCGGCAAATGGTTTCCCGTGTCTTCACGATTTGGTGGCGCAACAGTGCTGGCACTGGTGGAAATATCCTGTTAACACTATATTTAGTGCTTGCAGCCACGATCCAACACAACATACAGTTTGTGCATCCAAGATGATTCTGGATGATGGAGTTTGACCCGGCTGCCCATGATGGAGAGCAGCCGGCGCGGATAGGTGCGCCCGGCGTGGCGCCAACTGACGAGGATAAGGCAATGCGCATCGAACGTCGTTTTACCAAGCCGGAAACCGGCGCCTATGGCGGGATTGAGTTCCGCAAGGCCGTCAGCGAAATCCGTAATCCCGATGGCTCCATCGTCTTCAGGCTCGCGGACATCGACGTGCCGGCGCAGTTCAGCCAGGTCGCAACCGATGTTCTGGCGCAGAAATATTTCCGCAAAGCCGGCGTACCGAAGATCCTGAAGAAGGTCGAGGAAAACGACGTTCCTTCCTTCCTGTGGCGCTCGGTTGCCGACGAGAAGGCGCTTGCCGAACTGCCGGAAGGTGAACGATACGGTTCTGAAACCGATGCGCGCCAGGTGTTCGATCGCCTTGCCGGCACCTGGACCTACTGGGGCTGGAAGGGCAAGTATTTCTCCTCCGAAGACGATGCGCGCGCCTTCCGCGACGAACTTGCCCATATGCTCGCCACCCAGCGCGTCGCGCCGAACAGCCCGCAGTGGTTCAACACGGGCATGCACTGGGCCTACGGCATCGATGGCCCCGGCCAGGGCCACTTCTATGTCGACCCCTTCACCGGAAAGCTGACGAAGTCGAAGTCGGCCTACGAACATCCGCAGCCGCACGCCTGCTTCATCCAGTCCGTCGAGGACGACCTCGTCAACGAAGGCGGCATCATGGACCTGTGGGTGCGTGAAGCGCGCCTCTTCAAGTATGGCTCCGGCACCGGCTCCAACTTCTCCCACCTGCGTGGCGAAGGCGAACGCCTGTCGGGCGGTGGCCGCTCGTCCGGCCTGATGTCCTTCCTCAAGATCGGCGACCGTGCCGCGGGCGCCATCAAGTCCGGCGGCACCACCCGCCGCGCCGCGAAGATGGTCGTCGTTGATATCGACCATCCGGATATCGAGGAATACATCAACTGGAAGGTTCGCGAAGAACAGAAGGTTGCCGCCCTCGTCACCGGCTCCAAGATCGTCGCCAAGCACCTGAAGGCGATCATGAAGGCCTGCGTCAACTGCGAGGCCGACGGCGACGATTGCTTCGACCCGAACAAGAACCCTGCCCTGAAGCGCGAGATCAAGGCCGCCAAGAAGGACATGGTTCCGGAAAACTATGTCGGCCGCGTCATCCAGTTCGCACGCCAGGGCTACAAGGACCTCGAATTCAAGACCTATGATACGGACTGGGATTCGGAAGCCTACCTCACCGTCTCCGGCCAGAACTCCAACAACTCCGTTTCGCTGAAGGACGACTTCCTGCGCGCCGTCGAAAACGATGGCGAATGGAACCTCACCGCCCGCAAGGACGGCAAGGTCATGAAGACGCTGAAGGCCCGCGATCTCTGGGAGCAGATCTCCTACGCAGCCTGGGCGTCGGCTGACCCCGGCATCCACTTCAACACCACGATGAACGACTGGCACACCTCGCCGGCCGGTGGTCCCATCCGCGGCTCCAACCCGTGCTCGGAATACATGTTCCTCGACGACACGGCCTGCAACCTTGCCTCCATGAACCTCCTGCAGTTCAAGGACAAGGCAACCGGTCGCATCAACATCGCCGACTACGAACACGCCACCCGCCTGTGGACCATCGTGCTCGAAATCTCGGTGATGATGGCGCAGTTCCCGTCGAAGCGCATCGCCGAACTCTCCTACGAATACCGCACGCTCGGCCTCGGTTATGCCAATATCGGCGGCCTCCTGATGTCCTCCGGCATTCCGTATGACTCGGCTGAAGGCCGCGCCATCGCCGGTGCGCTCACCGCCATCATGACCGGCATTTCCTACGCCACCTCGGCGGAAATGGCCTCCGAGCTCGGCCCCTTCCCGCAGTTCGCGCCGAACCGCGAAAGCATGCTGCGCGTCATCCGCAACCATCGCCGCGCCGCTTACGGCGAAACCTCCGGTTACGAGTCGCTGTCGGTCAATCCGGTGCCGCTCAACCACGCCGAAAACCCGGACCAGGACCTGGCAGCCCATGCCAAGGCCGCCTGGGACAAGGCGCTGGAGCTTGGTGAAAAGCACGGCTACCGCAACGCCCAGGTTTCCGTCATCGCGCCGACCGGCACGATCGGCCTCGTCATGGACTGCGATACCACCGGCATCGAGCCTGACTTCGCGCTCGTGAAGTTCAAGAAGCTCGCCGGCGGCGGCTACTTCAAGATCATCAACGGCGCGGTTCCGGCAGCCCTTCGCACGCTCGGCTACACCGAAAGCCAGATCGCCGAGATCGAGGCCTATGCGGTCGGCCACGGCAACATCAACCAGGCGCCCGGCATCAACCCCGGTTCGCTGAAGGCCAAGGGCTTCACCGACGAGAAGATCGCCGCGATCAACGGCGCCACCAAGGCCGCCTTCGACATCAAGTTCGTCTTCAACCAGTGGACGCTCGGCGCCGACTTCCTGAAGAACACGCTTGGCGTCACCGACGAGCAGCTCTCCGACATGAGCTTCAACCTGCTCGAGCACATCGGCTTCTCCAAGAAGGACATCGAAGCGGCCAACATCCATGTCTGCGGTGCGATGACGCTGGAAGGCGCGCCCTTCCTGAAGCCCGAGCACCTGCCGGTCTTCGATTGCGCCAACCCCTGCGGCAAGATCGGCAAGCGTTACCTGTCGGTCGAGAGCCACATCCGCATGATGGCGGCTGCCCAGCCGTTCATCTCGGGTGCGATCTCCAAGACGATCAACATGCCGAATGACGCGACGGTGGAAGATTGCGGTGCAGCCTACATGCTGTCCTGGAAGCTCGCGCTGAAGGCAAACGCCCTTTACCGCGATGGCTCCAAGCTGTCCCAGCCGCTCAACGCCTCGCTGATCGATGAGGACGATGCGGAAGAGGCTGTCGAGGAACTGATGCAGCAGCCGATCGCTGCCCAGGCCGTGCAGATCACCGAAAAGATCGTCGAGCGGGTCGTTGAACGCGTCACCCGCGAACGCGAAAAGCTGCCGAACCGCCGCCAGGGTTACACCCAGAAGGCCAATGTCGGTGGCCACAAGGTTTACCTGCGCACCGGTGAATTCGGCGATGGCCGCCTCGGCGAGATCTTCATCGACATGCACAAGGAAGGGGCTGCCTTCCGCGCGATGATGAACAACTTCGCCATCGCCATCTCGCTCGGTCTCCAGTACGGCGTGCCGCTGGAAGAATATGTGGAGGCCTTCACCTTCACCAAGTTCGAGCCGGCCGGCATCGTCACCGGAAACGACGCGATCAAGAACGCCACCTCGATCCTCGACTACGTGTTCCGCGAACTCGCCGTGTCCTATCTCGGCCGCCACGATCTGGCGCATGTCGATACGTCGGACTTCTCCAACACCGCACTGGGCAAGGGGATTTCGGAAGGCAAGACCAACCTGATCTCCACCGGCTGGACCCGCGGCTATAAGCCGACGCTCGTCTCCAACAATGGCGGCGACCGACTGGCCGGCAGCGAGCCGAAGGGTGCAGCAACTGCCGCTCCTGCCCGCGCATCGGCCAACGTCACCTCGTTTGCCGGCTCCGCGGCCCGCAAGCTCGAACCGACGACGGCCGTCTCGACCTCGGAAATCGTCGCCTTCAAGCGCGATTACGAGGAGCGCGCCAAGGAACTGGCCGAAGAGATCGCCGATGAGGCGAGCGACGTGGATGCCAACCTCGCGCCGGAAAGCGCGCAGGCTGCCACCGCTCTCTTCTCCGACAAGGCCGAGGCCGATGCCGCCGCTGCCAAGACGGAAGCCAAGAAGGTGGAAAACGAACGCCGCATGCGCTCGATCGCGCAGGGCTACACGGGCAACATGTGCTCCGAGTGCCAGAACTTCACCATGGTGCGCAACGGCACCTGCGAGAAGTGCGACACCTGCGGCGCAACGAGCGGGTGCTCTTGATCTGACGCGATCGCTACCTTTGGATAACCGCTTCTGAAATGTCACAAACCCGGGGTTCGATGTCACGAAAATCGCATCTGTTCGGTCACAAAGCAAGACGCACAGGCTGCGACTCCAGCATCCCTACATAAAACATCCGTTTTTCCAGGCACTTAGGTGCCTGGAAAATGCCAGCAGGAACAAAACAAGAAACAAACGCGCCGGTAGGCCGGAGAGGTGAGAAACCGACCCAAGTTCTGGCCAAATACGTCAAGTTTTGGCCAGAACCCAAGGCTCCGCTGGCCAACTAACATACGAGGCCTTCGTGCATTATCCAGTGTCGATAGCGCCGCGCCTGTGCCGGATGCAAACCAGTTGAGCCAAACTCGCGCCTTCATGATCTGATCGAAACCTTTATCGGCCGCTTCGGCGGCCGATAAGAACCACAGAGACAGTAGCATCGATTCCATCGGGGGATGAGCAACGCCGCGGCATAGCCGCAGAGAACAGTAGAGCGCGAGCGCTCGGTCGAAGGAGACAATGGCATGGGCATACTCATCAACCTCGATCTCGCAGCCACCATCGACCCTCTCGACGGAATTCTGATCGACGTCGCCAGGCGCATCCAAGTCCCGAAGACTAAGCATGAGGAAGCTGCGGAACACTTCATGGGTCTTTGCGCTCACGTCGATCGCAAAGGCAGCCCGCTCGAAGGCAAAGTCTTGGAGAGCTATCCTTCTGGCTCCTTCTCGATCGCTGCCGCCATCTACTCCCATGTGAGATCCATGCAGCATGACGTCGACGTCGTTATCGAGGTCGGCTTCTCGATCGGCACAGATCCAGAGTGGATGCTGAATCAGCTCTACAAGGCAGTGAAGGGCGATCCGGGGAGCCGCTACTACGATTACAAGGTGGCACGGAACTCTCGTTGCGTAACGGTCGCCTACCCGGACGGTGTCACTGTCGATCTCATGCCAGTAGCCCGCATCCCGGGCGGCCCCGAGCGCTCGGGCGTGCTCTTCCACCACAACCCCAAATGGGACGAGAAGTATGCGAAGGAGGTGAACCCGAAGGCCTTCACGCTGCATTTCAATGCCCGCATCAAGTCCAGCGACGTCTTCGCATCCCGCTACCGGACGCGCCGCCTTCTTTCGGATGGACTGCTCCAGGAGCGCGCCGAGACACAGCCGATGCCTGATCACGTCCCCATTGAAGAGAAGTCGCCTCGCCTCGTAGCGATCCAGTTGCTGAAGCGTTTCCGCGACATCCAGTTTCGCGGACGCCAAGGCCGCTGCCCGCCGTCGGTCGTCATAGCTGCTATGGCCCTGGATGCCGGAGAGATGAGCGACAGCCTCACTGATGAACTGATCGCGATCGCAACCCACATGCAGCGCGAGATCGAACAGGCGGAACGGAACCTGACGACGCTGGTGGTCGCCAACCCGGCTCATCCTGCCGACATATTCTCCGACCGGTGGCCTGAAAACCGGAGCGCACAAAGGCTCTGGCGCGACGACCTGGTACGCCTCGTCCGTAACCTGAGGACGCTGCGGGGACGCGACTGGGATCCACAGCAGCTCAAGAACATCCTTAAGGAACTCTTTGGAGAGACGCCCGCAGATCGCGCGTTCGAAGACCACTACCGCGGACAAGGCACTCTCTCGAAACAGAACATGCTCGGGATCGCCAGGTCTGGAGCAGTAAGAAGTGCGCTGGCGGCACCGGCTCTCGCTGGCATGACTGTTCCTTCGCGGGCGAACACAGACATGGGTGGCTTCCTCGATGATCCTGTCGATTGACCACCAGATCGAGCGCATGAGCACGGTGTGGCCGGACTGGAAGGCGACGCGGGAGGATGACCGAACCGCGGTATGGAAAGGAAACCTGCGGCCGAACAAGATCAGTTACTGTGTCCGGATCTTCTATCGGGTTCCGAGACTGCTCGACAACACGACGGTCAAGCAGGTCCAGCCACGGGTCTTCATCGACGGCCCCAAGCTGATGCCGAACGCCAACGGCGAGCTACCCCACGTCTACTGGCCCAGGGGAGATCGCAGAGCGGGCGACCCCTGCCTATGCCTGTTCGATCCAGATCACGAGTGGTCGATCTGCGACCATCTGGCCGAAACCACCGTGCCGTGGTCGAGCACGTGGCTCTACTGGTACGAGGCCTGGAGGGTGAGCAACATCTGGTTCGGTCCTGCGCGGCACGAAGGAGAGGAAGGCGATGCAGGAGACAGCTCCGCCGCCGAGATCGCGAAGGTCTGAGGGTACTAGGCCAGATCTGCGCCCCCGGCTTCCCTGGGATGCGGCCGACATGCGCATCCTGTCGATCGACGGCGGCGGGATCCGGGGTATCCTTCCGGCGGCTGTGCTGGCTCTGTGCGAGGACCGCTTCTGCGGTGGCCGACCCGCGGGCGAGTTCTTCGACTACATTGCCGGAACCTCTACAGGCGGCATCATCGCTCTAGGCCTTTCAGTCGGCATTCCCGCACGGGAGATCCTTGCGATCTATATGGATCATGGCTCAGAGATATTCCCTCCTCGACGTCTTTACCGGAACCGGACGATCCGGAAGATCCAATCGACCTGGCACTTCCTGCGCAATCTCGACCGCTACAGATACGAGCGGGAGGCGCTGCGGCGGACCCTGCTGGCGACCTTCGGAGACAAGCTCCTGGGCCATGCCGATCGGCGGCTCGTGATCCCGTCCTTCGACGAATACAACGAGGTGCATCTCTTCAAGACTCCTCACCACGGCGACTATCGGCGGGATTGGAAGGAGACGATGATCGATGTCGCCCTGTCCACTTCCGCCGCGCCGACCTTCTTCTCTACCTACAGGAACGGGGACCGGCATTTCGCGGACGGCGGCGTCTGGGCCAACAATCCCGTGATGACCGCCCTTGTGGACGCGATGGCCTGCTACGAGATCGACCGCAGAGACATCGGCATACTGTCGTTGGGGTGCGTCGAATCCGATTTCGGGTTCTCGCAACAGCAGATGACGAAAGGCGGGATCTGGCACTGGAAGCAGATCATCTCCTCGGCGATGAGGCTTCAGAGCCAGAATGCGCTCGGACAGGCAGGGCTTCTGATCGGCCGCGACCGTCTGCTCCGCGTCGATGGAGATCCCATGCCGGACGCCATCGAGCTCGACGACTATTGCCGCGCAGCATCAGAGCTTCCAGTACTCGCTAGACGGCTCGTTGATATGAATGCTGTCCAGCTTGCAGATTTCTTCGCAGTATCGCGGCCGCCGTTCAAGGCGTGCCATGGACCTCGGCACGCGCAGTAGTGTCACGCCACAGAAGTCGCGGAAATCTCAGCTTGCGGATCACCGTCCCGGCACTTCCCCTGGCAGGATACCTGAAGATAGGAGCTGCAGTATGGACTGTCCGATCACCCTGATGGTCGACCTCACTATGGTGCGGAAGTCCCTTGCCGATCGAGATCAGGCTCTGTCGGCCAGCGCGGATGTGCGTCGGACCCGCACGCGTTGCAGACGGGGCAAGGCATGCCTGCGCCTCCGCAGCCACATGCGACCTCTCCGATCCAGGGCCTGCAGATGTGGCACTCACAGACCTAGGACACGCCATCGCAATTGTCGCAGGTGATCGCCATCAGCTTGCCTTCCGGCCACTCTTGCTTTCCGCAGCAAGACTCTGCTTCAGCGCCGACATGATATCGATGACGTTGCCACGTGCAGGCGCATCGTCCGGCTTCGCCCTACCCTTCTTCGCGGGCTTCAGCGCCTTCTTCTTCTCGGCGATAATAGACAGCAGCGCGTCCTGGATCGGGTCGCTCACCATCGTCGGAGACCAGTGGGTCGTCTTCTGCTTGATAAGCTTCTGCACCAGGGGCACCAGTTCCGGATCGGCGTCGTCGTCGATGTCCTCGAAGTAGCTTTCCTCCCGACGCACCTCGTCGCCGAAGCGCAGCGTCCAGAGCACGATGCCCTCTCCACGGGGCTCCAGAACCACTGCCCGTTCCCGTCGGCCGATCACCAGCTTCGAGATGCCGACCACGTCATCCGCTTCCATGGCATCACGGATGACGGCGAATGCTTCCTGACCAACGGGGTCGTCCGGTGCCAGGTAATGCGGCTTCTCGAGGTAGACCCACTCGATCGTGTCGGCGGGGACGAACTTCTCGATATCGATCGTCTTGACCGTATCGAGCTGAACGGCGTCGAGATCGTCCTCCGTCAGGACGACGTAGTCGTTCTCGCCACGGGCATAGCCCTTGGCCTCGTTCTCGTCCTTCACAGGCTTGCCCGTGACGGAGTCAACGTACTGAGATACGACGCGGTTGCCTGTCTCCTTGTTGAGGGTATGGAAGCGGACCTTCTCGCTCTCGCTGGTAGCAGGCGTCATGGCCACGGGGCATGTCACCAGGGACAGCTTGAGGTACCCGCGCCAGTATGGTCGGATCGCCATGATCTACCTCCTCACCCTGCCTTGCGCTGTGGGGCAGCCTTCGAGGAGGCGGCCTTTCCAGCCGCCCCACGCGCAGCACGCTGCCTGCCAGTGCCAGCATTGGCATTGGCGGCGGTGCGTTTCGGTTTTTCGTCTGCGGCCTTCATCATGCCAGCGCTCTCGCGCAGCGCTGCCAAGAGGTCATTCGGCTTGGAGACCTCGACTTGTCTCCGCTTCGGCAGCGCCTTGCCCTCGATCTTCGCTTTCACGAGTTCGGCCAGTGCGGTCTCGTAGCGGTCATCGAAGTTGGCGGGATCGAATTCACCGCGCTTCGTCCCGATGATGTGCTTGGCGAGGTCGAGCATCTCGCCTTCGATCTTCATCTTCGGCATGTCCTCGAAGGCCTTCGCGCTGGAGCGGACCTCGTAGTCGAAGTTCAAGGTGGTCGCGATCAGCCCTTTACCATGGGGACGGATGAGGACGGTGCGCATCCTGCGGAACAGGACCGTCCGCGCGATGGCAGCCACCTTCGACTTGCGCATGGCTTCGCGCAGGGCGGTGAAGGCATCAGCTCCCATCTTGTCCGGTACCAGGTAGTAGGGCTTGTCGAAGTAGACGTCGTCCACCTCGCGGCACGGGATGAAGGCCTCAATCTCCAGCGTCTTGTTGCTCTGGGGGATGGTGGCCGCAATCTCCTCCGGATCGATCATGATGTACTGGCCGCTTTCGACCTCGAAGCCTTTCGTCTGGGCTTCCTTCGGAACAGCTTCCTCAGTCTCGCTGTCGATAAAGACGCGGTTCACGCGGTTGCCAGTGGCCGTGTTGATCGTGTTGAAGGCGAGCCGCTCGGAGGTGCTCGCGGCCGTGTAGAGGCCGACGCCGCAGCTCACCTCACCGAACTTTATGAAGCCTTTCCACTGTGCCCGATGCCCTGCCATGACGCTGTACTCCGAATCACTTGATCAGCGACTCAATCGGAATCCGGGTGATTCGTTCCGACTCGAAATGAATCTGTTTTCAATGAGTTGGGAGTCGCGGCTGACAAAGTGATTCATCACTTGATGATCACCGGACACCCGCTTCGGACTGGCTGGATTCACCTCACCGTCTTCCGCTCTGCGCCAAATAGGAGACATGGAATACTTCGAGGGTACAGGCTGGAATGGGGCCGCGAGCGGCTCGTCTGCTGCTAAGACACCCCTAAAACGAGCAGACTTGCGACACACCAACGTGGGGAACGTGGATCGGCCTACAGTTGTAGGCGACGATTCATCGTGTCCTACTGCGCTGACTTTGGTGATTCTACTGGCGGGCAGATGGCTACAATCAGAACAATCGAAATTGAGAACTTCCGCGGTATAAAAAGTCTGAAGTGGCACCCAAAGCCGGGCGTGAACTGCCTTATTGGTCCCGGTGACAGCGGCAAGTCGACAATCCTTGACGCGATTGACCTCTGCCTCGGAGCGAGACGGACCTTTCAGTTCACCGACGCAGATTTCCATGGACTTGCCATCGCAGAACCCATCAGCATCACTCTGACGTTAGGCAATCTCGCGCCGGAACTGAAATCCATTGATGGATACGGGCTCTATTTGAGAGGTTTAAATGTAACCACGTTGGAGTTGGAAGACGAGCCGGGGGCTGGCCTTGAAACTGTGCTATCGTTGAATGTGCGGGTCGAAAGCGATCTCGAACCCGTATGGTCTATTCTGTCGGACCGTGCAGCGGCCGCAGGTCAAACGAGGAACCTGTCGTGGTCCGACCGTGTTGCGCTCTCTCCGCTCCGCATCGGCGCGTTGTCGGACCATAATCTCTCCTGGCGGCGAGGTTCGATCCTTAACCGTCTGTCGGACGAGACCGCCGACGCGTCTACCGCGTTGCTGGCAGCCGCCAGGGAGGCGCGAAAGGCGTTTGGTGTAGACGCCGACAAAAAGCTCGGCACCGCTCTTGGGATTGTAACTGCGGTGGCAAGCGATTTAGGGATCCATGTCGGCGCGAAGGCCAAGGCAGAGCTTGAAGCGCATTCAGTCTCAATGACGGCCGGGACGATATCGCTGCACGACGAGTCAGGGGTGCCACTCAGGCGCTTGGGCGTTGGCTCGACCCGGCTGATGATATCCGGGCTGCAGCAGAAGAACGCAACCGAATCTTCCATTCTGCTGGTAGACGAGCTTGAACATGGCCTCGAGCCTCATCGGATCATTCGGTTCCTGGATAACCTCGGGGCAAAGCAGAAGGAGTCACCGCTGCAGGTTTTCCTGACCAGCCATTCGCCCATTGCAGTAAGAGAATTGACCGTGGAGCAGCTCTCGATCGTCCGGAAGGCCGGCGGCGTGCATGAAGTTCTCTGGGTAGGCCAGCACGCTGACTTGCAGGGCACCCTTCGGGTTTATCCGGAAGCGTTTCTTGCCAGAGCTGTCCTGGTTTGCGAGGGAGCGAGCGAAGTCGGTTTGCTGCGGGGAATAGATCAGCACCGATCGGCCGCCGGCAAACCATCGATGCACTCCCATGGCACGTGTCTTGTCGACGCCGGCGGCTACACTAAGATCATGCCGCGCGCGCAGGCTTTTCAACAGATGGGTTTCAAGGTTGCGACGTTCCGCGACGACGACTATCGGCCGGACGCTGCCGAGGAAGCGGCGTTCGAAGCCGCGGGGGGCGAGATCTTTAAGTGGCGCAAGAACAAAAAACTCGAAGTCGAACTGTTCGAGAGCCTTCCTGTTCCAGCAGTCAAGACACTGGTGGAGAAGTCGCTGGAGGATCGCTCCGAACAGGAAATCGACAGCCAGGTTCGCAGCCATTCGAAAAACGCTGTGACACTCGCGCGCGTTGAGGAGGAACTGAGGAAGGGCGAACTTAGCGAAGAGACACGGAACGCGCTGGGATGTGCTGCCGGCGGAAACAAGGAAGGGAAGAAGGCTTGGTTTAAGACGGTTGGCGAGATGGAGCAAATCGGCCGCGACGTCATCTGGCCGAACCTCAACGAAAGCGACAAGGAATTCAAAGATTCGGTCATCGCTTTGAGAAGGTGGTGCATCGGTGCCTGAGATTGACTTGCTCGATGTCCGCTGCGGATCCGTCACAGCCCCGGCGGGCTGCGGAAAGACGCAGCTCATTGTAGACTCCCTCGGTCGGCATTCAGGCCGGAAGCCGATCCTCATTCTCACTCATACAAACGCTGGAGTGGCCGCATTGCGATCACGGCTGGAGCGGGCGGGAGTTAAATCCTCATCCTTTCGCCTCGCGACTTTGGACGGCTGGGCGTTGAGGACGCTGAAGACCTTTCCTACTCGCTCGGCGATTGATATCGAGCACCTCGAACTTGCCGATCCCCGCAACGACTATCGTGCGATCAAGCGAGCGGCGGCGTCGCTTCTCGGGGCCACTCATATCGATGACATTCTGGACGCGAGTTACAGCCGCGTCATCGTCGACGAGTACCAAGACTGCGGCTCGGAACAACACAAAATGGTCCGCCACTTGTCGACCGTTCTGCCGACCGTCGTCCTTGGCGATCCGATGCAGGAAATCTTCAGTTGGCAGGGAGATCACCCCAACTGGCATGATGATATCTGCGACATCTTCCAGCCTGTGGGCGAACTAGTCACACCCTGGCGATGGATACGCGCGGGTGCGGAGGCGTTCGGACGATGGCTTCTGGAGGCCCGCCAAATACTGATGGCGGGCGACCAGATCGACTTGCGTGGCGCTCCACCCGAGGTCGAGTGGGTTCACCTCGACGGTGCCGATGATGACGCGAAACAGCGGAAGGCGTGTCTTGCGAAGTCTCCACAGCCACGCGGAGATGTGCTCATCATGGCGGCTGGAGTGCAGCGTGACCGCCAGCGGGAGATCGCGCGGCAGACACCAGGCGCGGTGACCGTCGAGAACGTCGACTTAACGGACGTAATTAATTTTGCAGGCAGCATTGATCTCGATCAGCCTGGAGATCTCAAGACTGTCCTCGACTTCGCCTCTGCAGTGACCACCAATGTCGAAGGTGCCGAGCTGATGAGACGGATCGACGTACTGGAGCGCGAAGCTGGGCGAAAAGAGGTGACGACGGTGGAGGCAGCCGCGATCGACTACAAAAGAAGTGGATCTGCGGAGGATCTGATCAGGCTGTTTTTAGCCCTTGAGAACAAGCCTGGAGCAAGGACATTCCGACCCGAGATATTACGTACCTGCCTGCAAGCGTTGCGTTCGTGCGGACTTGGCCGGAAGGATACGTTTCTCAATGCCGCACTGCGTATCCGGGAGCAGAGCCGCATGCTGGGAAGGCGTGTTCCGCCACGAGCCGTGGGCAGCCCGCTTCTCCTGAAGGGGCTGGAGGCGGACGTTGCAGTCATCCTAAATGCAGCAGAGTTCGACAGGATGCGAAGCCGGAATACCAAGAACCTCTACGTCGCGATAACTCGGGGCTCTCGCAAGCTGATCGTCTGCTCAGCAACTCCCTGGATAGGATGAGTGGTCCTTACGATAGTCCTTGGCGTGACCACACCTCCAGCACTGTCGATCTCGACGACCACTTCCGGGCCATAAAATAATGTGTCGTTATGACCGAGGTGGGGCGCGAAGCTGCCCTTATCCCTTCGGCCCGTGATGACCGCAATGGGCCGAAAGCAGCCGATCATTACTGAAAATTGCGCGCCTTTACCTTCAGGCCGTCGATGTGCAAGTCCCGGATGAAGATGTCCCTGGCCTCCGGCATCGGCTTCGGACGATCCCTTGCGTCCCCTCCTCCGGACGAACCATGCGCGAACTCGTCCCCGCGACCGCTGGGATTCCTAAACTCCGTATCCCGGTCCGCCAGCGCCGAGAGGTCGCCGGAAAGATCGTCCAGCTGACGGGCGATCAGATGGACGACATCGCCCTCCCGTTGGATCTTCCCCTGTACCGCCATCATGCTCGCCCCCAGGACGACGCGGCGGCGCAACTCGAACAGTGACGGCCATACGACGATGTTGGAGATCCCCGTCTCGTCCTCTATGGTGATGAACATGACCCCTTTGGCGCTACCCGGTTTCTGTCTGACCAGGACAAGTCCGGCGACGCACAGCCAGCTCTTGTCGCGGGCGTTCATCGCCTCGGCGCAGGTGACGATCCGGCGAGCGGCCAGATCCCGCCGCAGGAACGAGATGGGGTGCTCCCTGAGTGTGAGCCCGACGTGAGCGTAGTCCTCGACGACATTGTGGCCTTCCGTCATCTGCCGGAGCGCGACTTCCGGTTCCTGCTGCTCGGCGACTGCTTTCTGCTCCCTCTCCGCGGCGGCAGCAAACAATGGGAGAGGTTCGTCCCGCAGAGCCTTGATCGCCCACAGGGCATCCCGCCGCTCGAGACCGAATGCTGGCCGGAATGCATCGGCTTCCGCAAGCTGGACGAGAGCCTCGGAAGGAACCTCCGACCGCCGCCATACATCGTCGACGGATTCAAACGGACGCTCGATCCGGGCGGCGACGATCCGCGCGGCATCAGCCACCGCCAGCCCAGCCACCTGGCGCATGCCGAGACGGACGGCATGACGGTCGGTGCCAGGGATCTGCTCCAGGGTGCAGTCCCACCTCGAATGCTGCACCGAGACAGGCCGCACCTCGACGCCGTGCTTCTGTGCGTCGCCGATGATCTGCGCTGGGGCGTAGAAGCCCATCGGGAGCGAGTTCATGAGCGCCGCGGCGAACGCATCCGGGTAGTGGCACTTAACGAAGCAGCTGGCGTAGGCGATCAGGGCGAATGATGCCGCATGCGATTCCGGGAAGCCGTAGGATCCGAACCCCTCCAGCTGCGAGAACGTCTTCTCAGCGAACTCGGCCGAGTAGCCGTTCCTGATCATGCCGGACACCAGCTTGTCCTTGAACCGCGACACTCCTCCGGTGAACTTGAACGTGGCCATGGACTTGCGCAGCTGGTCCGCCTCGCCGCCCGTGAAGCCAGCGCAGACCATCGCCACCTTCATCGCGCTCTCCTGGAACAGCGGCACGCCGAGGGTCTTGCCAAGAACCGCTTCTAGTTCGGGCGTCGGATATTCGACAGGCTCCTTGCCTTCGCGGCGTCGGAGATAGGGATGCACCATGTCCCCCTGGATGGGGCCGGGCCGGACGATCGCGACCTGGACGACCAGATCATAGAAGGTGCGCGGCTTCATCCTAGGCAGCATCGCCATCTGCGCCCGGCTCTCAATCTGGAAGGTGCCAAGTGTGTCCGCGCGACGGATCATCGCGTATGTGGCGCTGTCCTCCTGCCGGACCCTCGCAAGATCGAGATCCTCGTTCTTGTGCTCCCGGATCAAGTCGAAGGCCTTCTGCATGCAGGTAAGCATGCCGAGCGCAAGCACGTCGACCTTCATCATCTTCAAAGCCTCGACGTCGTCCTTGTCCCACTCGATCACCTGACGGTCTTCCATTGCTGCCGGCTCGATCGGCACGAGGTCGTCGAGGCGCGAGCGCGTCAGGACGAAGCCACCAACATGCTGGCCGAGATGCCGGGGCGCACCCATGAGTTCCCGGGCGAGCTTGAGCGTCCGGACGAGACGGTAGTCTTCCGGATTCAGGTTGAGCTCCCTGACGTTGCGCTCCGTGATCTCCTCCGACCACGACCACAGGCCAGACGAGAGCGCCTTCGTGACATCCTCGGGCAGCCCCATCGCCTTGCCGACGTCCTTGATCGCCCCCTTAGCCCGGTATCGGGTGACGGTGCAGACGAGCGCAGCCCTGTCGCGGCCGTAAGTCCGGTAGATCCACTGGATCACTTCCTCGCGCCGCTGGTGCTCGAAGTCGACGTCGATGTCCGGCGGCTCATTGCGCTCCTTCGACACGAAGCGCTCGAACAGCAGGTCGTTCGTCTCTGGATCGATGGAGGTTATGCCGAGGATGTAGCAGATCGCCGAGTTGGCAGCCGATCCTCTTCCCTGGCACAGGATGCCCTGCGAGCGGGCGAAGCGCACGATGCTATAGACGGTCAGGAAATACGGCGCGTAGTCCATCTCCCTGATGAGATCGAGTTCGTGCCTGATGGTTCGCAGCACGTGCTGTGGGAGACCTTCTGGATACCTGTTCGGGATGCACTCGCGGACGCACTGCTCGAGAGACTGCTGGGCGTCCATGCCGTCGATGAGCGCCTCCTCGGGATACTCATAGGTCAGTTCCTCAAGCGAGAACCTGCACTGCTGGACGATCTCCATCGTCCGCGCCAGGGCTTCCGGATATCGAGGGAAGAGGCGCTCCATCTCCTCAGGCGGCTTGAGGTATCGGTCGGCGTGCCGCTCGCGGTCGAAGCCAACGTCATCGATCGTGGTGTTCTTGCGGATGCAGGTGACGATGTCCTGAAGCTGCCTCCGCGAAGGTTCATGGAAGAGGACGTCGTTGGTGACGACGGTCTTCACCTTGAACCTCGCGCCCAGGTTGGACAGTTCATGGAGCCGCATCTGGTCGTTCGGACGTCGCCGGAGGCATAGCGATAAATACGCGCGGTTGCCGAAGATCTCCGCCATCTTGCGGAGCTGGACCGCGCAGGCATCGTCCGGGAGATCTGGAACGAGTATGCCGATCAGGCCTTCCGAGTAGAGCGCGACGTCCTCGAGATGCAGGATGCAGTTGTTCTTGCCGCCCCTGCCCTTGCCAAGCGTGATCAGCCGGGTGAGACGCGAATAGGCAGCCTTGTCGGTCGGGTAGACGAGGATCGACATGCCATCCTGAAGATCCAGCCGACAACCGACGACCAGGCGAAGTCCGGTCGCACGCGATGCCTCAAGAGCGCGGACGATTCCGGCAAGCGAGTTCCGGTCAACCACACCGATCGCTTCGATCCCCAGCTCCTTCGCCGTCGCAAACAACTCGTCGGCCGATGAAGCGCCGCGAAGGAACGAGAAGTGGGTGGTGACCTGCAGCTCCGCATACCGCATCAGCCGAAGACCCCGTGCATGAACCATCGATGATCCCCGGTCTCAGGATCAACCCCGTCCCCGGCTCGGAAGATCCAGTAGCGTTCGCCATCGTCGTTCTCGATGACGAAGTAGTCGCGGACCGCTTCCAGTTCGTTGGGGCGCTTCCACCACTCGCCGAAGATCCGCTCGGGCCCGTCGGCCCGTTTCACACGATGACGCTTGCCGCGCCATGTTATGCTCGCAGGAGGATAGTCCGGCATCAGCGCGATCGCCTGGATCTGCTCCGGGCGATCGAAGAGCCGGACGGGCCTTCGCCAGTGGCCGACCCACGTCGCCTCCGCCTGTTCGGCGACCGCAGAGATCCGCTGGACGCTGCGTTCGGGAACGTCCGAGGCGACGGGAGCCACCCGATAGACCCGTTGGCCCCGGTTGCCGAAGATGTCGATCAGCGGCGTGATGTCGTCGGTCTCCTCCTCAACCAGACCCGATGCCCTCTGCTGCTCCTCTAGCGGCTCGGCCGCAACGGCGATCAGGACGAGCTTCTCGATCCCGAAGCCGGGTTCTATCTTCTCCGTGCGATCCCTGAACAGCTTGGTCAGCCAGGCGACGTCGCGCGCTGGCTTGGCTGTTCCCGCCCGGATCGCCTGGATGGTGTTGTCGACCTTGTGCACGATGAGGTCGGTGCGCCGGGCACCAAGACCGCGCTTCTCCAGCTCGGCCACGAGCTGCACGACCAGCCGTCCGACATACTTGTCGATCGTCTCCGCAGCCCCGATCGGTTCCTGGAAAGACCGCGATACTTCGACCAGATCCGCCGTCCGCATCGGGTCGATGGGATCCGACATCCGTCCATACATCTGATCGAGCCTCCGGCCGACCTCGGGACCGAAGCGAAGGGCCAGCGGGGCCCTGGGCGTGTTCGACAGCTCCCCGATCCTCTGGAAGCCGAGAACGCGGAGATCCTGAACGACCTTCTCGGGGAGCCTGAGCAGGGATATCGGAAGCTTCTCGACCGCCCGGACGATCTCGCCCCGCGGAACGATCACGGTATCCCGCCTGATGGCTCGGACGCAGGCGTGCGCCCCGCCCCAGGTGTCGGCTATGGCGACCTTCGCGGTGAGCTTCCGGGAGCGGAAGAGATTGACGATCCCGGTGATCATCGGGAGTTCGCCGCCCTGAAGATGGTCGGCACCTTCGGTATCCATGACGAGACCGTCAATCCCATCGACGGCGACGATCGGCGAATAATGGCCGAGCGCCCAGAGACCGAGCCGGTCGAGCGCCGCCGCGTCCGCAACGGGATCGGCATCGACGAGCATCAGGCCGCGGAAGATGGCCTGCGCCTTCGCGGCCGCCATGCCGACGCGAACTCCCATCTTCTTCGCAGCGGCATCGGCGGCCGACACCCAGCGCTTGGATCCGCTCCTTGCAATGACGGCGATAGGCTGGTCATCCGGTATGGCGGAATCGTCCCGCCTGATCCTGTCGGTCGGCAGATCCGGAAGATAGATGGATACGACCCTTGTCATCACACGCTCCGACGCAGAACTCAGCACACTCGCCCGCACGCGATCTCATCAACTCAAGAAACCATCGAGGCCGCCCCACGCCCGGCACGGGCAGCTCGTCCGAGGGGAGTACGCTCACCCGCCACCGCGTTGTCGACGCCGTCGGCTGGCCGAAGTCGTTCGCCTCCGTCTGCCGCCTCCACCGCCGCACCACCAGCGCCAGCGTTCCGGTTCGCTCGGCGACAAGCTGGAGCCGACGACTGACCACCATTGGGAGCCGGACCATCTCGCCCACGACCGCGCCGAGGCCACCATACGACAGTGCTTCCTCCATGCTGGCGGCGACGTCCTCCTCCTTGTCGCCCTCGACAAAGATCACCCTTCGCGAATGCAGTCCCGCCTGTGCGAGGGCCGGGAAGAAGAGATCTGGCCGCGTCAGGCACCATACGATCTGCCCCTTGGTCCTGGCGGCGATCCCGGCCGCGAAGAGCGCTGCGGCGGCTCCGTCGACCGTTCCGGATCCTCCGCCCGCGAATTCGTGAAGAGCGCCGTGGGCGAGCCCACCCCCAGGGAGAACTGCATCTATTTCCGGAACCCCGAATGGCAGCCAGCCAGCCTTCTTCACGCCCTCTCCCTCTATAAAGGAGATGCGTTGACGCAGATCAGCAAGGACTTGATCGCGGACAGCCGACATCGTTCGCGGAATCCTCTCGGCTCACGTTGGTTTGGAGGCACGGCATCATGCCGCAGGAATGCTTGATGTTCCCCTTCTGTTCCCTCATAAGAACGGAGTCAAGACGGCCTTGAATAGGAAAACAATCTCATGATTTTAGTGAATTCGCAGATTCACTATGTGAATCAGCTCGCTAGGTTCTTCTCGCAAGCCACCGGTCTCGTTGAAGAAATTTTTGTTGGCGAGAAATAGCAAGATGGTCAGGACCTTGAATTGGTACTCCAGCCGGATATTGTCGACCTGGAAGCGGCGCATGGGTGCTGGACGTCCGCATTCCGATCAAGCTCGTGGAGGCTCCACATGGTTTTCGCGTTCAGATCCATCGTTGCACTTCTCCGCTCGAAGCGACCGACGCTCGCCGACGAACTGCACCGATCCGGCTTCCGACCTGCGCGCACTTCGCGGATCAAGGTCGGCGAAAGACGCAACCGGGAGACACTGCAGCGCCGTGGCAGGATCTGATCCTGTCATCGACCCGGCAGATAGCGGCGGAGCATCCAATTGAGCAGGAGGAAAGCTCCGCTGGATCTGACAGCAAGTCTCCGCCAAGTGCGGGATCCGGTCATCCATGTCGAATGCCGGGTCTGTGGCCGATCTGGATCGCTCGACCGGGCGGCTTTGGTGAAGAAGCACGGATCCGCCGTCACCTTCGCCCGGCTGCGCAGGATGGCGGCCATGGGGTGTGATCGTCTGGTCAGTGGAGACGGAGATCTGTGCGGGACGAGGTTCCCGTGTCTGGCAGGTGACAATCGATGACGGAGGGAGGCTTTTCTGGACAAGGCGCAGAGAAAATGGCTCGAGGAGCGGCGGTCGCAGCTCGTCGGGACCCCAACAGATCCTGAAACGAGGAGTGTCAAGTACACGTGGATCCAGGATTTCGGGCAAGGGATCTCCGTCTCCTGCGTCCGACGCCGATATTTTCGCATCGATGAGACCGAGTTCAGGAAGCGCTACGTGTCGCTCGAGTTCTCGCTTCCCGGAAAGCCGGACGCGGAGGCGGTGTTCTTCGAGTGGGATGCGACAGGCTTCACGGATGCGACGGAATTCCTCGACGCCGCCGACAGCCACAGCCATGAAGACTACGAGATGGCTGCCGCCGTGGGAGAGTGCTGGTCCGAGTGGGAGCACCCGCTCGACTACGGCTCGATCGTCGTTTTCCATCGATTGGTCGTTCCGTCTCCCATGCCTAGCTTCTGGGAGACGATGAGATCCGCAATCAAGCGCGAGTTCTCGCGTCGTGCTGCGATGATGGTGCTGAAGGCGTTTCCGTTGGAATGGGAGAACAGGTTCCAGGATCCCCTGGCACCTGGACAGGATGCATTCGAGCGCCGCATGAAGGCGATGGCGAAGCACTACAGACGAAACCTCGGGGTTTCACCGCTGCCAGTCTCAACCAGTCTTGGTGAGTGGTTCTGGCTGCCGATCCGGTTCGATGAGGCAGCTCAGGGCGGCCCTGCGAAACAGTCTGCATATCTGGGCTGAGGTTCCTTGCTCCAACCCTGATCGGCAAGAAAGTCCCGTACGACATCGACAAGGTTATCGAGTATGCGAAGACGCTGCCGGATCCATATGCGGACGGCAAGCGGAAGCGGCCTAGCCCGCTCGATCACGTCTAGGCCAACTCTGGCTGCTGCTCATCATCGCCTTCCTCCTGCTCGTCCTCATCAGGATTATGTCCACACTGGTGCATTCTTGCGACCATGCGACGAACCTTCATCTCCTTATCCTGATGAAAGTGCCGGGGACGACAAACGTTCATCTTCGTCAAGAGCGTCCAGCACCTCCCGCGCGGATAGCCTGAGTCGATCCACCAGGAGATCGACCAGCACCTCGCAGGCAGCGCGATGCCTTTGCAGGATCCCCCTCGTCCGTTGGAACTGCTCAAGAAGGGTCGCATCGACGCGGGCGAGCAAGCTGGGATCCATGTGGCCAATATCGCTGATCGGTTGATCGGAGAGATCACCGAAAGAAGCGAGTCCCTTCCCCATCCCATGCGACCGCTCGATCGCGATCGCGATCCTGGTGGCGTCGTACAAGTCCGATCCCGGTCCGCCGGAAGAACCGTCGTCGTGGCTGCCGAGCATGACCTTCTCTGCTGCCATACCCCCGAGCGTCATGGCGATCACGTCAAGGTAATGAGCCTTGTTGCGCCGCGCCCAGGTCTGCGGCGCGAACGTTGCCTTCCCCAGGGACTGGCTTCCAGCGGTTGGGATGATGCTGGAGGCGATCTCGACCCTGACGAGTTCCATGCCGACGACCGTTCCGACAACTGCGTGTCCGATCTCATGGACGGCATTGACCCTCAGCGCCTCCGGCGGAATCTTGATGGAGATTGGCAGATGGATCCTGACGTCATCCGCGGTGATGGGCCTCCGCAGTCTTCTCGCCCTGCGCCGGGCGTTTCTGACCGTTCTCTGGATGTCGGCCCCGCTGGCCCCCTCGGTGAGTTCTGCAAAGTCTCGATGGTCCTCCTCGGTCAGGCTTCCACGGAGATGAAACTTGAAGATTGCCGCACGCGCCTGAAGGTCTGGGAGCGGGATCTTCACATGGCTATCAAGACGCCCGGACCGGATGATCGCAGGATCGACCTTGTCCGGATGGTTCGAGGCAGCCACCACGATGACGCCCTCCCGCCCCTCGATCCCGTCCAGCTGTTCGAGCAGGCCATTGATGGCCTTGATGTCATAGGAAGCATTGCTGCCGGTGGCGTCGTCCCTTGATCCGAAGGCGTCGATCTCGTCGATGAACAGGATCGCTGGCGCGCGCTCCTTCGCTTCCTTGAAGGCCCGCTGCATCGCCTTGAGGAAGTCGTTGAGATAGCCCTTCGCCTGCCACTTCGCATAGGACCCGCTCACCAGCTTCACATCGCAGGAGGCTGCCAGCGCGCGGGCGAAAATCGTCTTCCCGACGCCCGGCGGGCCGGACAGGAGGACCCCGCGGTCGACGTCGTCCCAGGAGATCGCGCCTGACCGCCAGTCGCCGAGATCACGGCCAAGATCGAGACCCCAGGTCCTAGCCTCCCCGTATCCGTGCATGTCCTCGAGCCGGATGTGCGCCAGTGCGTCGGGTTCTTTGCCTGGCTCCGGATCCGGCGTATCCGACTGCGCCATCCTCTCGATGACCGACAGGACACGCGAGATGGGGCGGCCGCGCGTCATGGCGAGCTTCAGGCGCTTCCAGTCGCATGCTGCCAGAGCTTCCGCCTGTCCGGGGGTGACCGAGACTCCGTACGCCCATCTTACAACTCCGCGCACCTGCCGGGCATCGGGAGCGTCCACCTCGGCGATGACGTCGAGAGCGTGACGGAGGTGGAAGGGAATGGCGTCATCCGATCTGAATAGGATGATGGTCTTCTTGTTCTGCACCATGTCCATGATGGCCTCGATGTGGCTTTCAGCGGAGTCCTCGTCGAAGGCCTTGACCTGGTCCTGGAAGCGGTAGTCCTGATCGGTATCCACGACTACAAGCGCTGCCCGCATGTACGCGGCCTTGGACGACCAGTAAGGAATGATGAGGCCGACAGCGTAGTGGGAGGCCCGCCGATAGGGCCGCATGGCCCGGCTGATGCCTGCATAGGCCAGAAATTCCGGGAGCGAGAAGCCGCGCCCTTCACGGGTGATGTTCTTCATTGGCTGAGATCCGGTTGAAGGCTTCCTGATGTTGCTGACGAGATGGCTAACCTGATCGCGCACCATCTCCACGTGTTGTCCGCCCCAGCAGTTCCATCACCTCGTCACCCCTCACGACCTCCCTCTCAAGGAGCAGACCGACAAGGGCGTCGACATCCTTGCGCCTCCTCCGGATGATGTCCGACGCCCTCTCCAGGGATCTCGCGAGAAGCTTCTCCACCCTGCTGCGCAGCTCGGGATCGGAACGTCGCAGTTCGTCGAGCTCTTTCGAACTCGCGACCTCCGCGTACTGGAGAGACTCCAAACCCAAGTTGGCGAGCATCAGCGTGGCGACATCGGATGCATGCTGGAGATCCGAGCCGGCGGCACCGCCGGAACCGTCATGCGCCTGCTGGAGAATCACCTTCTCGGCAGCCATCCCTGCCAGGATCATCGCGAGCTCGTCCTTGTAGGACTGATGGCTGCGGTTCCGGGTCTTCAGTCGACGCCACTGCACGTGCCCCTGGCTTCCGTCCCGGTGCCCGCTCCGGCGCGCCACCACCACGAAGTCCAGACTCGCGAACTTCACCTCGATCCCGACGATGGCGTGGCCCGCCTCGTGAATGCAGGCTGCGCGCCGATCATCCGGCGGCACTTCGGCGAGCGGCGGCACGATCTCGGCGAGATCCTCCACCGAGACATCCCTGCCCTCCTTCCGGGCAATGCGCTTCGCGTCGCGCGCGAGCTGCTGGATATCGGCTCCGGAATAGCCCACGGTTGCGGCGGCGATCTCCCTGAGGCTCCGCTGTTCCAGCCTGCCGCCGAGATGCAGGGCCAGCATCTGCTGCCTCGCGGCGAGATCCGGGAGCCCGATCGCGATGTGACGGTCGAGCCGCCCCGGCCTGCGTAGCGCGGGATCCAGATTCTGCGGATAGTTGGTGGCGGCGATGACGACGACACCCTCCCTCCCTGCGGCACCGTCCAGAAGCTCAAGCAGCGCGTTGACGACCTGCATGCTGTAGGACACGTAGTCGCCGCGGAACGTCCTGCGGTCGCCGATCGAGTCGATCTCGTCGATGAAGAGGATTGCCGGAGCCTGGTTCGCCGCCTCCCGGAAGCTCTTGCGCATCGCGCCGAGCATGTCACCGAGGTTCCCCTTCGCCTGCCACTGCGCGCTCGAGGTCTCCACGAAGGCGGCACCGCATGACCGGGCCACCGCGCCCGCGAACAAGGTCTTGCCCGTTCCCGGAGGCCCGCTGATGAGGAGACCCGCATGCACGTCGCTCCAGCGGATCCGGCCTTCGCGCCAGCCTCTGATGTCTTCTAAGAGGTCGAGCGCCCATGTCTTCGCTTCTCCGTAACCCTCGAGGTCCTCGATCTTCGGCTCCCAGGCCGCAGTCGCATCCTCGCCGCAGGCGGTAGTGAGCCTGCGCAGCACGTCGTCGACTGGGCGGCTTCTGCGCAAGGCGGCGAAGAGGATCTTTGTGGGATAGGCGCACAGGGCGCGCGCGTGATCGAATGAGATAGGCATGTTCCAGGCTTCCCTCGAGGCGGACACCAGGTGACGCGGTCGAACCGCTCCCACGTCCACGATCCGGTCCATGGCGACGCGGATCTCAGCAGGAACACTTGCACCGTTCTCGACCAGGACGATGACTGCCGGATGCCGGGCGACGCTGGCACGCGCCTCGGTGTCGTAGGTGTCGCCGCGCCTGCCGAGGACGACCCGGGTCACCGTGTAGTGACGGTCAAGGGACGCCTGCTTCAGGACGTGGTTCAGGGCCGCCTCGTATCCGTCCAGATCCGCATCCGGGGGAAGAACGAGCGCAGCCGCCCGGTCGGTCTCCACGGGTTTCAGGAAGATTCCGCAGCGCCTCAGTGCGAGACGGATTGCGCACGCATGGGCTGCCGTCTCGAGCGATAGGGATCGCCCGGCTAAATTCGTGGCCATGGAAGCGCCTCCCTACTTCGGCGCGCGCCGGACGACCGTTTCCGGCCCCAGCAGGGCTTCGTCGAGGTCGACCAGGAGGAGGCCCTGCACGATCATCGTGGCCACCGTATGCATCGGCTGGCTCTCGCGGACGGCGGACAGGCAATCGGCGAGGGTCAGCGACCCAGCCTCGTCAAGCGCGGCAAGGATGCGGATGCGGTCGCCGAGCGGTGCGGCCGCGCGAGCATATTCGATGAGCTCGACGGCGTTTCGGAGGCGCGTCTGGCCGACTTCGTGGATGGAGACCGTGCGATATCTATAGCCCATCCGCTCGGCGCGCCCGGTCATCCAGGTGGGGCTGCCCCCTGCGCCCTCCGCGACGTAGACGAGCAGCTTCTCCGATGTGGTCTCGACGGCGAGATCCACGTGCCACCACTGCGGCCGCGCGGCACCGCTGTCGTTGACGATCGCCTTGGGGATGCAGCGCCAGGAGACGACGTCCCGGTCGAGGTCGAGCACGCAGGCATAGTCGCGGGCCCGCTGGCTGCGGAACAGCGCCAGGCCGACGCACTTGATCGTTCTTGATGGGAGACGGGGGCGGTAGATCTTCCTGAAATCGCGAGCGTCATCGCCCGCATGAGCAATATCGGTCTTCATGACCATCACTCTCCGAATGAACACGAACTTGCGGCACCGGGACCGGTCCCGGGATCCGTCAGCGTATTCGACGAAAGGCGATGAAGTGGTTGCTCATGGACGGGAACGTATAGTGAACACACGGCAGGTTGTCAACCCGGCGGTGGGTAGAAGATCTCGTCTTGATCGCACTAGCTGGAGGTACACGGCGTAGCGCTGGAGATGAAGTCGAGGTCGCCAGGATGGCTCTCGCGCAGCTGCCGGGCCGACATCTTATCGAGCGTCGTCACGGTGAAGAACTTGTCTCTGGTTCCCTCAGGTGCGCTCCACCAAGGAAAGTCTCCCGATCGATCCAAGAGCGACAACGGCAGCCAATCCCCCGGCGATGGTGCCGACAAGCGAAAACGAGATGCCAAGGGCGGCAATGGCGAACGCAAACGCGAAAGGTGCGGCGGCGGATGCGATCAGGCGAGCAGCCATCACCTTCCCCTGCAGGCTTCCGTAGCCTTGGCTCCCAAACAGGGCCAGAGGTAGCGTCCCCGAGACGATGCTGAAGAGACCGTTTCCAAATCCAAACAGACACGCGAACACCAGTGCGGCGACCGTCGAGGGCGCGCCGATGAGCAGGACGGCTGATGACAACGTCATGAAAGCTGCCGAAATGACCGCGAGCCGGAGCGGCGGCAGGTCGCGCCCAAGGAGCATGTTGATCAGGCGGCTCGCGACTTGGGAAGGCCCGAACAGGCTTCCTACAACAACCGCTATCGTCCCCAGGCCAAGCCCGGAAAGCAGCGGGACCATGTGGACGAGGATGGCGGAACTTACCAGCGCCTGCAGCGAGAAGCCCAACACCATCAAGGCGAAACCCTTCGAACGGGAGCTGGCATCGAGTATGCCTGCCGTTGGTGCCGCCGCCGGGCCTCCTCCGGGTGCACTTCGGCCGTCCGCGGCACGGCGCGAGAGCCAGAAGTGCACGGGAAGGCAGACCAGAATGTTCGCTGCCGCGTAGACCAGGTAGACGTCCTGCCAGGACAGGTGACGATGCAGGAAGGTCGTGATCGGCCAGAACATCGTGGAGGCGAACCCGGCGATCAGGGTCAGATAGGTGATGCTGCGCGAGGCGACTGCCGGGCGGATCTGCACGAGCAGCGCGAAGGCGGCCCCGTACTGGACGAGGTTCGCTGCCATCTCCGTCAGAACAAGCGCGCCAGCAAAGGACCCTGGGCCGGGCGCAAGAGCGCATAGAACCAGCGCGGATCCCGCTGCACCCGACCCTGCCGTCATCACCCGGCCCGCGCCGAACATGTCGAGCGCCCTTCCCAGCCAGGGAGCGGCGATTCCTCCGGCGAGCAGAGCCAGCGAAAGCGCTCCGAAGATCCATTCGGTCGAGAGACCGAAGCCCTGCGCCATGTCCGGGGCGAGAATGGAGAACGAGTAGTAGAGGGTGCCGTATCCGATGTTCTGGGTCAGCCCGAGCGCCAGGATTGCATTCCAGGGAGGCCGCTCGCCGATCATATGGACTTCAGCGCGACCCGCTCCTCGAGCTTCTCGGCGCTCTCCCTGCGCTCGCTGTAGCGGTCGGTGAGGTAGGACGACGCGTCGCGGGTCAGCAGCGTGAACTTCACCAATTCCTCGCAGACATCGACGACACGGTCGTAGTAGGACGAGCGTTTCATCCGGCCATTCTCGTCGAACTCCTGATACGCTTTCGCGACGGACGACTGGTTCGGGATCGTGATCATGCGCATCCAGCGTCCGAGCACGCGCATCTGGTTCACGGCGTTGAAGGACTGGCTTCCACCGGACACTTCCATCACCGCGAGCGTCTTTCCCTGCGTCGGTCGCACCGAGCCGAGAGCCAGCGGGATCCAGTCGATCTGCGCCTTCATGATCCCCGTCATGGCTCCATGCCGCTCCGGGCTCACCCATACCTGTCCCTCCGACCACTCGGAAAGATCGCGGAGTTCCTGTACCTTCGGATGGCTCGGCGGCTGCTCGTCCGGGAGCGGAAGGCCACGGGGATCGAAGATCCTGACCTCGCACCCGAAGTGCTCGAGCAGCCGCTGGGATTCAAGGGCCAGCAGGCGGCTGTACGAGACCTCCCGCAGCGATCCGTAGAGGATCAGGATACGGGGCCTGTGGACAGAGGGCTCCGGTCGGAGGGCGTCGACATCCGGCTGGCGGAAATGACGTTGGTCTGCTGCAGGGAAGTCCTCAGACAAGGCGCTGCCCTTTCTCGTCGAGGACACGCTCGCCGTCCTCCTTCGTGAACGCTCCCTGATGCGTGTCCGGCAGGATGTCGAGAACCACTTCCGATGGCCTCGCCAGACGCGTCCCGAGCGGCGTCACTACGAACGGACGGTTGATCAGGATCGGGTGTTCGAGCATCGCGTCGAGCAGCTGCTCGTCGGAGAGAGCGGGATCGTCGAGGCCAAGTTCGGCGTAGGGTGCACCCTTCTCCCGAATCGCCTCGCGCACCGTCAGTCCGCCGTCACGGATCATCTTCGCGAGCTGCCCGCGGTTCGGGGGCGTTTTGAGATACTCGATCACCGTCGGCTCGATGCCCGCGTTGCGGATCATAGCCAGCGTGTTGCGGGACGTTCCGCAGTCGGGGTTGTGGTAGATCGTGACGTCCATGTTCAAGTCCTCTCAGCGGTGGTGTTTCTGGCGACGGAGGGTGCGGCTTCATACCAATCCTTCGAGCGGTTCACGATCCAGACGACGGAGAGCATCACTGGGACCTCGATGAGGACCCCGACGACGGTCGCAAGCGCGGCTCCGGACTGGAAGCCGAACAGGCTGATGGCCGCCGCGACGGCCAGCTCGAAGAAGTTTGAGGCACCGATCAGCGCCGACGGCCCGGCTACACAGTGGCGCTCCCCGGAGAAGCGGTTGAGGACGTAGGCGAGGCCCGAGTTGAAGTAGACCTGAATCAGGATCGGCACCGCCAGCAGCGCGATGATGGTCGGCTGGGCGATGATCTGCTCGCCCTGGAAGCCGAAGAGCAGCACGAGGGTCGCCAGCAGTGAGACGAGCGAAAGCGGCTGGAGCCGGGACAGCACCCTGTCGAGGGAGATGGTGGTGCCGTTGGAGGTCAGGCGGCGGCGCAGGATCTGCGAGATCGCGACAGGGATGAGGATGTAGAGGACGACAGAAATCACCAGCGTGTCCCACGGCACCGTTATGGCCGACAGCCCGAGGAGCAGGCCGACGATCGGTGCGAACGCGACGATCATGATGGCGTCGTTGAGCGCCACCTGCGAGAGCGTGAACAAGGGCTCTCCCCGTGTCAGGTTCGACCATACGAAGACCATGGCCGTGCATGGAGCGGCGGCGAGGATGATCAGCCCGGCGATGTAGGAGTCGATCTGGTCCGCAGGCAGATAGGGCCGGAACAGCCAGCCGACGAAGAGCCATCCCAGCAGGGCCATCGAGAACGGCTTGATCGCCCAGTTGATGAACAGGGTCACGCCGATCCCGCGCCAGTAGGTGCCGACTTGTGCAAGCGACCGGAAGTCGATCCTGGCGAGCATGGGAATGATCATCAGCCAGATCAGGATCGCAACCGGGATGTTGACCCGGGCGATCTCGGCTGAGCCGATGATCTGGAAGACGCCGGGCATCATGTGCCCGAGGGCGATGCCGGCGACGATGCAGAGGACGACCCAGACAGAGAGGTAGCGCTCGAAGGTCGACATCAGGCCGCCTTCTCCAACTCGGCGAATACGGAGTGATTGCCCGTGCAGACGAAGAGCACGTGGGAGACGCGAGAGGTCATAATTTTGATCCTAGTTGGTCAAGTCGATCTTCATGAGGGTTGCGGAGACGGGGCAGAGCGAGGACGCCTGCTTGGTCTCGAGTATCTCATTGGGCGCTTCAGAGCGGCCGATCCGAACGAAGCCGTTCCGCTCGAAGAAGGCGGCGGCGGACGTGGTGAGCAGATAGAGCGCTTCGACGCCGGAGCTGCGGGCATGGGCGAGCAGCAGGGCCAGCATCTCCTGTCCGAAGCCTCTCCCGCGCTTCCCGTTCGCGACTACCACCGAACGCAGGAGGGCGATGGATCCAAACTCTTCGATGCCAGCGTATCCCAGGACTTCGCGTTCCGCGACGAAACGGAAGAAGCTGCGCCCGCCCTCCTCCAGGTCATCGACCGGAAGCGTTGCTTCAGCGAGCCTCGTCTTCAATCCAGAGTCGGAGCCCGGCACCTTTTCCATCCTCATCGTCATGCGGTCTCTCCGGTAGACACGCAGCACGCGGCGGCCGACGCTGCAGGGGCGCAGATCTCCGGGTGCCCCGCGCAGCAGTCCTCCATGAGGAACCGCACGAGGCCGCCGAGCGCGTCGTAGTCCGCGCGGTAGATGATCGAGCGCGACTCCCGCTGCTGCGACACGAGCCCTGCCCGCTCGAGCTCCTTGAGGTGGAAGGAGATGTTTGACGGGGAGACGCCGACCTTCTCCGCAAGCGCCCCCGCCGCCATTCCATCGGGGCCCGCGACGACGAGGATCCTGACGATCTGGAGCCGCGTCTCCTGGGACAGGGCACCGAACGAGATGAGGGCTTGACGCTGATCCATATTTCAACAATCCTTGAATGATTGAAGCAAGAGATAACGCAGATGAACGGATCGACAAGACCACTTCTTCCGATATCTCCCTCGGACAAATGCTCGAGGCCCTGGCAGCAGCACCCGATGCCCCGCTCGTCTTCGTCTACGGGGAAAAACGGGCGAAGCCGGGCTATCATGTCACTGAGGTGAAGGCGGGACAGTTCGCGGCATTGGACTGCGGCGGCAACCCCGAGGCCTGGGACGAGATCTTTGTCCAGCTTTGGGATGTCGATGAGAACGCCAGGGAGCATATGCCCGCCGGAAAGTTCTCGAAGATCATCAGGAAGGTTGCCGACCACGTCCGGCTCGAGCCGGACGCCAGGCTGACCTTCGAAGTCAGCGATGGCGTGAAGCCGATGGCGCTGTACTGCGCATCGGCACCACGATGGCTGGATGGCATCTTCGAAGTCGCGCTGGTGGCGCGGCCGTCAAGCTGCAAGCCAAGAGACAGGTGGCTTGCAGAAGAGCAGATACCGACGCAGCCGGGCTGCTGTGCACCAACATCAGGCGATGCATGCTGCGGATTCCGATCGCCAGCCCGCCCTTGATATGCTCAGTGACTTGCATGATGATCCGAGGCAACTCGAGGCGTAGGAGGGACGGCATGCGCAACTGTCTTCTGGGTGGCATGCTGAGCACTGCGGCCACTTTGATCGCTGCGGAGCCGACGGCGGCATGGTGGGACGAAGGGCACATGCAGATCGCTGCGCTGGCGTATGACAGGCTGGATCCGCAAACGCGGCTGAAGGCCGATGCCCTCGTCCGGCTCAACCCCGAATACGGCAACTGGGTCGCAGGCGTGCCCGACAGCCTCAAGGCGCAGTACGCCTTCGTTCGCGCCGCGACCTGGGCCGACGACATCAAGGGCGGGCTGCCCGGCTACACCAACGTCGGTGACAAGGCCTCCAATCCGAACGCGGCCAGGAACGTCGGCTACTACGACCATCTGAGCCACGGCTACTGGCACTACAAGGATCTCGGCTTTTCCACCGACGGTACCCCTATCGAGGAGCCGGATCCGGTGAACGCGCTTTCGCAGATCGCCGCGTTCCGGGAGGCGCTGAAACCATCGTCCGGACTGCCGGACGATGTCCGCTCGTACGATCTCGTATGGCTGATCCATCTTGTTGGCGACGTGCACCAGCCGCTCCACGCGACGGCGCGCTTCTCGAGCAACCTCAGGCACGGGGACGAAGGCGGCAACAAGGTCGAAGTCGTCCGTGCCACTGGCGAAAGGATGAAGCTGCACGCCTATTGGGACAGCCTGTTCGGCGGCTACTCGACACCGAGGGGTGCGATCCTCGACGGCCTCATCGATCCCGACACGAAGCTTCCGGAGCCGGACGCCGTTCTTGCCGCTGAAAGCGACCCGCAGAAATGGCTGGAGGAGAGCAAGGCGCTCGCGATCGAGTTCGTGTACGCGGAGCCTGTGAAGTCCGGGACATCGCCGTACATGCTGGACCGCGCCTACGAGACGAACGCGCGCACGACTGCAAGGAAGCAGGCAGCGCTTGCGGGTGCTCGCCTCGCCAACCTTATCACGGACGCGCTGAAGTAGACCGTGCAAGCATTTGCGGTCCAGGTGGTCGACGACGACACCCAGATGCTGGTAACGGGAGGGCCAACTGCTCGGAGACCGCCTCTGAAAACGACCGTGAAATGCTTACTCCTCACCTGCATTCTTGCAGCGCCGGTGGGCGCTCTCGCGTCAGATCATGCGGCTGCCACCTTCATGAAGAGCTGTCTCGATGGCGGACCGAGCTTCACGAGGACGCTCGATGCGGCGAAGCGGGAGCAATGGCCGCCGCTTGCTGCGGACATGGCCATGGCCTTCACCCCGGTCGGCGATCCCATCGCCATCGAAGGGTGGCTGACCAGGGACGGCAGCGCTGGAACGTTCGAGGCCGTGGTTGCCTTCAGGGCGGAAGCGTCCGGAAAGCGGGTCGAGGGCTGCACCACGGCCTATTCCGGCAGCAACGCCGAAGCCTTCGAGAAGGCTCTCGCCACTGATGTGAAGGCGAAGGCGCTCGGCGAGGAACAGGGCCAGGACACCGTGTACAAGCGCTACTCCGCTGTCATCGGGGGACGCCACGTCGCGATCACCCTCACGCTTCCGCGCTATCCGAAGGGTGATGACCAGGTTCTGGCAAGCGCGGTGGCCGAGGAACTTGTCGAGAACTGACGCGCGGCCGCATCCGTCAGTCGACCAGACTCCGAATCTTCCGGAGGCGCACCTCCCTCGGCTCGTGCATGTCGAGCGTCCCTTTGAAGTCGCCGTCCGCGTCCATGAGATAGACCCCGGCGGTGTGATCCATGGTGTAGCTCCCGCCGTCGGTCGGCACCTTGCGAGCGTAGGCGGCGAACGCCTTCACTGTAGTCTGCGTCTGCTCGGGCGTTCCCCGGAGCGCCATGATCCTTGGATCGAACGAGGTCATGTAGGTCCTGAGCAGCTCCTGGCTGTCGCGCTCCGGGTCCACCGTGATGAACGCCACGTTGAAACGGTCGGCGGCCGGACCAAGCTCGCTCATGAGGTCCGTGAGCTCGAACAGCGTGGTCGGGCAGATGTCGGGGCAGTGGGTGAAGCCGAAGAAGGCTAGATACGGCTTCCCCTTCAGCGACGCGTTGTCGACAGTCCGTCCGCTGTGGGAGACGAGCTTGAAGGGCTTGCCTACGGCGCGTTCCACCTGCCCGCCCGACACTGGAGCGACGTCCTTCCCGATCGGCAGTACGCCCTTCGACAGGACAAGCCACGCGCCTAGCGCAGCTATCAGGCACCAGGTGGCGATGCGAAATATTCTCAGACCTCTCATGGCGCTTCCTTCTGGACCGGAACGGAGCCGCAGGTCATAGCCTCTCAGGCAGCTGGAGGGTCAAGCGCGAACCTTGTGTGCCAGACATTCCGCGCTCATGTGCCGCAGGCATGGCTAGACGTCCAGTTCGAAGTCCAGTTCGAAGTCCCGATCCGCGCCCAGGAGGGCCTTCGACCAGAACCGCACCGCCTCGTGCCGGAACGCCTTCTCCTGACGGAGCAGGCTGGAGTTCGTTCCCGTCGCCGCCAGCCTGGCTTGCTCCACGAAGTCCCTTGCGGCGTCAGTCAGGCGGAACAGGTGGTTGTAGCGGGGGTTCGCCCCGGTGTCGTTCAACAGCGAGTGCGCCATGAACGTGTCCCGGAACTCCTTCAGCGTCTTCAGTCCGCTACGGCCGTATTTGCCGGAGAAGGTTGCAGAATAGGATCCGGAAGCCCTCCGCAGCGCCTCCTCGCAGTCGCGTTCGTACATCGGGGCGGCCCACCTGTCCCCTGGCACCCAGTCGCGGGCCCGCGCCTTCAACGCATCCTGGCACCGCTTCTGCCGAAGAAGACGCACCAGCAGGGGAATAGACGCCACGTCGCTGGTATTGGGATGACGGCGGCGACTGCCGATGTCGTAGAGCCGTGCCAGATGCATGGCGAGGTCGTAGCCGAGGCTCTGCTTGATCGCGTTGTATGCCCCTGCGCCCGAGAAGCCCTTGTCGGACATCGACCCGACGACCTCGTTGCCCGCCTCGAGCGTCGCCTCGATGCGGATGGCATTGACGACGTTCCGGTAGAGGATCGGGACCATGCGGTCGATCCGCTCGATCGCATCGGACGTCGTGATGGTCTGGCGTTTCCGCTTCTTCGGCATGCACCCTCCCGCATGATCGGGAGAAGACTACCGGTTACGGAGCGGCGATTTCAATGGGATGCATCACCTGATCTTCCGCCCCTTGACCCTCTAGCTCCTTGAGGTTCCAGAATATGGATCGAATCGTTGGGCAGGAGTGCGAATGACCAGGACCGGAGAGAGAGCGGACCGGACATGGACCCCGTTGTTTGCGGCGTGGACGGTGGCGCTCGCGTCCACGCTCGGCGCGCTCTTCATCGGCGAAGTCATGGGGCAGACGCCATGCGGTCTCTGCTGGCACCAGCGGGCGTTCATGTTTCCGCTCGTAGCCGTGCTCGGGGTTGCCGCCCTTCGTTCCGACGGCGGTGGCTGGATCTACGCCCTGCCCGTCGCCGGGGCGGGCTGGCTAGTGGCGGCATTCCACAACCTGCTCTACTTCAAGGTCATCCCGACGGCCATCAGGCCTTGCGGCCAGGGCACATCCTGTTCCGGCGAGGGGATGATGCTCCTCAACACCGTGCCCATCCCGCTCCTGTCTCTCGCCGCCTTCACCCTCGTGATCGCGCTCCTCCTCGTGGTGCGCCGGAGAACCAAGCCATGAAAAGACGCACGCTCGTCCTTTCAACCGCCGTCGCAGCCGTCGCCGTCTTCGCGGGAGGGGCAGCGATCTACGGAACCGTTCCCGTGGAAGCGCCGCCATCCACTCCCGCAGCCGAGCAGACCCTCGTCAGGATGCATTCCCCCGTGCTGGGCCCGGCTTCGGCTCCGGTCACCATCGTCGAGTTCTTCGACCCCTCGTGCGAGGCCTGCCGCGCGTTCTACCCGATCGTGAAGCAGCTGATGTCCCAGACGAGCGGCCAGGTCCGCTTGGTCCTGCGCTACACGCCGCTCCACCAGGGCTCCGACGAAGCCGTCAGGATCCTGGAGGCGGCGCGGAAGCAGAACCGCTTCCAGGCCGTCCTCGAGGCGCTTCTCGCGATACAGCCGGAATGGGCCGTCCACGGCTCGCCGGATCTTGCGAAGGCATGGGAGATAGCAGGCGGCGCTGGCCTCGAGCTCGAAAGGGCGAAGAAGGACGCCGCCTCTCCAGCCGTGGACGGCGTCCTGGCCCAGGATGCCGCAGACATGAAGGCGAACGGCGTCCGGCAGACGCCGACCTTCTTCGTGAACGGGAAGCCGCTGACCGAGTTCAGCCCGCAGGGCCTCTACAACCTCGTCGGCGCGGAACTGAACGTGTCTCTGGCGGGCTCGTGATCCAGGACGGCGTCAGCGAACGGAACCCACGGGAATGTCCCTGCCAGCTTCGATGGACACCCACCGCCCCGAGTTCGTCGATGACTGGCGCTTCACGAAGATGTACGGGATCTCGTTCCAGGGGCGCACCCTGCCGTCGAGATTGTCGAGGACGAAGTCGCCCCGCGCCGTCCGGACGGTCAGCACCGCATGGCCCTCGCCGTCCTGCTTGCGGACCGTCGTCAGCAGGAGGTCCGCCAGCGGCCAGCCCTTCCCGGCGAGCTCGCGGCGCTTGAGGAGCGCGAAATCCTCGCAGTCGCCTTCCACATCCGGATAGGTCCATAGCTCCTCCACGCCGTATATCTGCCTGTCCGGCTTCTGGACGATTCTCGCGTTCACCGCGGAGTTCACGGCCACCACCGTCTCCCACTCTTCCGGCGAAGGGTCGCGCGCCGCTGCTGGCGGCGACAGCTTCCTGCATTCATCCGGATCCTTGATGCATAGATCGTAGTGGCCGATGGGCTGACGGGTGTCCGCGCCAACAGTCATGCTTGTCGCCTCGGGCATGTCCGCCAGAGCCCCCAATGCAGGTGCGAGCAGGGCTCCTGCGACAGCCCCAAGTGTCATCCGGAATCTCTTCATCTGCGTCCCCGTCCGTTTTGGGAAAGCTACGGCCGGATTCCAAGGGCGGCAATTTGCGAACAATCACCCATCATGTATTGCAGCCGCTTCCGGTGCGCAGGCGATGGACGAGCATGCCGACTATCGACCGGGCGTCGTCTCGAACGCCGAGAATGAGCCCGGACGCACGGTTGCGCTGCCACGGCCTGCCCAGATGGTAGAGGCCGTCGACAGGGGAGACGCCTTCGGCATGGATCGCACGACCATCGGGCGACGCCGCGCCCGGGATCTCGATCCAGCGGAAGTCTTCAGCGTAACCCGTCGCCCAGACGATGGCAGCCGGGAAGCTGCGGGAGCCGTCGCCATGCACGGCCGCAGGTCCGTCGGCCGCCATCAGCCTCGGCTTCAGGCTGATCCCGAGCCGGGCAAGATCGGCATCGCCATTGCCCCGCAGCGGGAACGGGTCGATCCTGCGCATCCGCCTGCCGATGAGGCTGTCCGGGCGCGCCCGGAGGAGACCCAGCCTGTGGAGCCACCACCAGGTGCTTCTCCCCAGTATCCGCTCCGGGAAAAGCCTGCGGGGCCGCCCCCGCGCAAGAACGACGTCGTGCGTTGCGGCGAGCGCCATGGCGGCATCGCGCCCGCTCGCGCCGTCGCCGACAATGAGCACCGTGCCGTCGACGACCGATCCGGCGTTGCGGAACTGGGAGACGTGCATCTGCTGCACCTCGGGCGCAAATCCCGCGGACAGTGCCGGGACCGCAGGCCTGGTGAAGGCCCCCGTCGCCACCACAACGGCGCGCGAGGTGAAGGTCCGTCCGTCGTCGGCCGCGGCTTCGAAGAGATCGCCGCGCCTGCGCAGGACGGTGACCTCCGTTCCAGTCTCAACGCGGCGGCCGCGACCGTAGCGGGCAAGGTAGTCGGCGAACTCGTCCCTGCCTGCGTAGCCGTCGGGATCTCCCTGGAGCGGCATCCCGGGCAGGCTGCTCAGGCTCCTTGGCGTGAACAGCCTGAGAGCGTCGTAGCGCCGACGCCAGCTGTCCCCGACTACCGGAAGCGCGTCCAGGACGATGTGTGGAATGTCCTCAAGCGTCAGGAAATGGGCGGCAGCGAGCCCCGCCTGCCCCGCTCCGATCACGAGCACGTCCGTGCGGATGCTGTTTTCCGGCATTTCGTCTGTCATCGGATGCTCAAGGGCGCGGGGCAGCGGCGGCTGGTGCCGGATCCGGATGCGCTTCGCGGCCGATGTGGCGGAAGCTGTAGCCGAAGACGGCCAGGACGAACGCGACGAGCACGAGGAGCAGTATGCGGTTCTTCCGCCGGATGGCTGCCAGGCGCTGGTCGGAACGCGGCTCCATGTCAGTCTCCACGGGGCGCGTCGGCAACCTGTCCGGCTCCCGTGCGCTTGGTCATCGCCTTGAAGGGGTCGGCCAGCGCGGCATCCGGCCTGCTGACGGGATACTTGATGCTCGATATCCGCGCGGCAAGCTTTTCGGGGCCGTCCTTCTTGAGGAGCTGCCGGAAGCTGGGATGCATCCCACCGTCGACATAGGACATGACTGTCGAACTGCTGGCTTTCGTCACCGCCGCCTCGACCTTCTGCTTCTCCAAGGCGATCTTCGCCACGAGCTGCGGATCAGAGGGCTTGGCCGTGGCCGGACAGGCGGCGAGCGGATCGCGGGGCTCGCCTCCCTCGAATTCGGTGTTGAAGACGTAGCGCCGACCGCAGACAGAGACCTTCGGCTGCTGCCGGGTCAGCTCGAAGGCGTCGTAGCCTTCCTTGAGCGTCTTCCAGAACGGCAGGTTGGCGTCGTCCTTGTGGAGCGCCATGTTCTCCGGCGTCATCCGGAACGGGTAGGCCTGCACCTGGAAGCGGTCCTGGCCGGAAGAGAGCGCCTTCGAGACGACCGCGTAGATCTCGCCGACGCCTTGGTCTGTGAGCGCATAGCAGCCCGAGGACGAGCACGCGCCGTGGACCATCAGCGACTCCCCGGTGTAGCCGAGCGCCGACTCCAGCCTGTTCGGATAGCCGAGGTTGAACGAGACATAGTACTGAGACTTCGGGTTCAGCATCCCTGAGGAGACGTGGTAGAAGCCCTCAGGTGCCTGGCGGTCGCCGTCTTTAGTCTTCGGGCCGAGCTTGCCGGACCACCTGCACATGGGATATGTCTTCAGGAGCGCGTAGCGGCCGCTCCCGTCCATCTTCCAGACCTCCAGCTCGCTCTCCTGCTTGAAGATGCGCACGAGCACCGGGCTTTCCGCCTTCATGCCCTTCTTCGACATCTCGGCAAGCACCTTTGCAGGGATCTGCGGAGGAGCCTTCGGGACATCGTCGAGCGCCATGTCGGCGGCGACGCAGCCGGAGAGAGCGGAACCGACGAGAGCCACTGCAGCCACGCGGCAGATGGCCGACATGAAGCGGTCGCGAGCGGAATTTGTCTTGCGGTCGGTCATCGAAGTCATGCTGCGGTACTGCTGCCCCGTCGGAAGGAAGTCGTGCTCCAGCAAGCCCGGAAGCCGTTACATCTTCGTTAAGCCTAACTACACGATCAGGCGAGGATGCGCCATCCGCCGCCTCTGCCGAGATTCGCGTGGATCATAGGACCTCTAGCAGCTTGAGGTGCAAGAGGTGATCTCGTAAATCGTACGCACGACAACTTGATTTCCCCGCTGGCAGCGCCCGCTCTAGTTCCCTCACATGGGAAGAGCGGCACTGAAAAGCGTACGAGCGGCAACTTGGATCGCCCTGTTCTGCGCAGCAGGATACGTGCTCGTGAGGTCGGCGTTCGCCTTGGTCTGCTGGGTCGGCGGCCACGACTGGACCGAAGCCCTCTTCGGCTACGTCGCTTCAATCGCGTTCGGTGCTGCGATCGGGATCGAATCCTACATGTGGTTCCGCGAGTGGAAACCGGGCTCGTCGAAGCGAAGCTGAGCGTGCAGCCGAGCCTGCCCCGCACCGGTGACACTTCCATTCATCCCGATTGAGTCCTAGATATGGGAGGTGACGGCTGCGCGACTTCGCCGAAAGGATTCAGATGCTGACGATCGGAGACCTATCCAAGACCACCGGGGTGAAGGTGCCGACGATCCGCTACTACGAGCAGATGGGTCTCCTCTCTCCGCCGGAACGCTCTGAAGGAAACCAGCGCCGCTACTCGAAGTCCGAGCAGGAGCGCCTCTCCTTCATCAGGCATGCGCGCGACCTGGGACTGACGATCGAGGCCATCCGCGAACTCATCGATCTGAGCGGACATCCGGAGAAGCCGTGCGCCGAAGCGGACAGGATCGCCGCTGAACAGCTCGCCATGGTCCGCCAGAAGCTCGAGCGCCTCAGAAAGCTGGAGGCGGAGCTGGAGCGCATCTCGACGCACTGCCATGCAAACCAGGTCCGCGACTGCTACGTCATCCAGGCACTGGCGAACCACGATCTCTGCGCCACCGACCACGGTTGAACGCGGCGCGCATCACGCCGATGGAGGGGCCGGGAGCGCCCGCTTGTGCGCGGTGGTCCGGAATGCGGACAGGATGCGCTGCAGGGCATCCTGTCCGATCCTCCTGCCTTCGAGGAAGTCGTCGATCTCGTCGTAGGTGACGCCATAGACGTCCTCGTCGGGCTTCAGGGGCGCGTCGGATTCGAGATCCGCCGTCGGCACCTTGAAGACGAGGTCTTCGGGAGCGCCCAGATGCCGAGCGAGCGCGCGGACCCGGCGCTTGTTGAGGCCTGCCAGGGGAACCACGTCCGCGGCACCGTCGCCGAACTTGGTGAAGAATCCCATCAGCGCCTCCGCGGCATGATCGGTGCCGATCACGAGACCCCTCGCGCCTCCCGCGATGGCGTATTGTGCTATCATGCGCTGGCGCGCCTTGATGTTCCCCAGGTGGAAGTGCATGCGCTCGCCCGAGACGAGATCGTCGGCCTCCCGCCGGACCTCCGCCATCATGGCATCGGCGGCGGGCTTTATGTCGACCGTCACCGTCCGGTCCGGCCCGATCACGTCGAGCGACCTGCGGGCGTCCGCCTCGTCCGCCTGAACACCGTAGGGAAGCCTCACGGCGATGAACTCGGCGTCGCAGCCGCGCTCTCGCAGCCGCAGCACGGCCCTCTGGGCAAGCATTCCCGCCGTGAGTGAATCGACGCCTCCGCTGATGCCGAGGACGAGCGCCCGCATCGACGAGGCCCGGACATAGTCTTCGAGGAAGGCGGTACGGCGGTCAGCTTCGGACTCTGCATCGAAACTTTCGGCAACGCCGAGCTCCCGGATGATGCGGGACTGTTCGTCAAGCATGTCTCACCTCCACTGCGAGCGACGGTGGAGAACGCACAGCCACTGCTTCCCGTTGCAGACTTCATCGACACGGATGCGGCCGACGCTTCTAGCTCACGACGAGAGGAAGTCCGACAGCAGCTTGACGTTCAGGAGGGCGATCACGATGGCGATGAACCATGCGGCTGCCCTGAGCCACAGCGGCGCTCTGAGATCACCCATCTTCATGCGGTCGGAGGTGAACATCACGAGCGGGAACACCGCGAAGGACAGCTGGAGGCTGAGGACGACCTGCGTCAGGATGAGGAGCTTTGCGGTGCCGCTGTCGCCGAACGCGATGGTCACGCCCGCAGCCGGGATGATGGCGATCGCGCGGGTGATCAGACGACGCAGCCAAGGAGCGAGCTGGATTTTCAGGAACCCTTCCATGACGATCTGCCCCGCGAGCGTCGCAGTGACCGTCGAGTTGATCCCGCAGCAGAGCAGCGCGATCCCGAACAGCGTTGGCGCGACCGCTAGGCCGAGGAGCGGAGCCAGAAGGCTGTGCGCCTCTCCAAGCTCGGCAACGCCTGTCTGCCCCGTCCGGTGGAAGGTGGCGGCTGCCAGTATGAGGATCGACGCGTTCACCAGCAGCGCGAACATCAGCGCGACCGTGGAGTCGATGGTCGCGAACCTGAGCGCCTCCCGCTTCTCGGCAGGCGTGTGGCCATAGGCGCGGGTCTGGACGATACCGGAGTGCAGATAGAGGTTGTGGGGCATGACGGTCGCGCCGAGAATGCCCAGTGCAAGATACAGCATGTCGGGGTTGGTGACGATCTCCGTCGTCGGCGCGAAGCCAAGGATGACCTGCCCCCAGTCCGGATCTGCGAGCGCTATCTGCACCGCGAAACACACCGCGATCACGCCCAGCAGGGTGATCACGAGCGCTTCGACCCAGCGGAACCCCAGCTTCTGGAGATAGAGGATCAGGAACACGTCGAGAGCCGTGATGATGACGCCCAGCTCCAGGGGGATGCCGAAGATGAGGTTGAGGCCGATCGCAGTTCCGATCACCTCGGCGATGTCGGTCGCGATGATCGCGATCTCGGCGAGCAGCCACAGGACGACCGCGATCGGCCTTGGAAAGGAATCACGGCAGGCTTGTGCGAGATCGCGCCCGGACGCGATCGCCAGCCGCGCAGAGCGACTGAAGGATGATCGCCATGATGTTGGAGACCAGCGCCACGGCGAGAAGCGCGTAGCCGAAGCGGGAACCTCCGGCAAGCGATGTCGCCCAGTTGCCCGGATCCATGTAGCCGACCGCCACGAGGTAGCCGGGTCCGAAGAAGGCGAGTGAACGTCGCAATGTGCTGGAGGCAGATGACACGGCGACGGATCGATGGACGTCCGAAAGAGACGCTTCTCCTGCGGTCCTGCGCCATCCCCCCAGTGGCTCGCGTATCATGTCCATCGCACCACTCCTGCCCCTTCCAGCTGCAATTGCAAATCATTCGCATATAGACGGCGGAATGGCAAGGCGGGGCATGTAGGGGTCTCCACCTGCATATTAGGACTTCGTTGACCATAATCCTGTCTACTGAAGCCACCGACCCGCTGCTCCGCATCCGCGGGTTCAGTCATTCTCAAGTAGCAAGCATGTCGTGCCGGAGTGTCCAGTGAAAGAGTGTTCGGGATCTGTCGCCCTCAAGGAAGCCGTGATGAGGCTGCAGGACTGCCTGCGTCGCGCCGCGGTTGCCGCCGCTGTCTCGCTCCCCCTCTTCGCTTCCTCCGCCAGTGTCGCCGCCGCCGAGGACCGGTCTCTCAAGCTGTTCTTCACGCACACGGGCGAACGCGCGACTATCACCTACAAGCGCGACGGCAGGTACGACTCCCGCGGCCTCGCCGAGATCAACCGCTTCCTGCGGGACTGGCGCAGGAACGAGCCTGCCCGGATGGACCCGCGGCTCCTCGATCTCGTGTGGGAGGTCTACGACAGGAGCGGTGCGAAGGACTACATCCACATCGTCTCCGCCTACCGCTCGCCCGCGACCAACAGCATGCTGCGGGGCCGCTCGCGCAGCACCGGGGTCGCGAAGAACAGCCAGCACATGCTCGGCAAGGCGATGGACTTCTACATCCCGGGCGTGAAGCTCGCCACGCTGCGGGCGCTCGCCATGCAGGCACAGGTCGGCGGCGTCGGCTACTACCCGACCTCCGGATCGCCGTTCGTCCACCTCGACGTAGGCAATGTGCGAGCATGGCCGAGGATGTCCCGACAGGAGCTTGCCCGCATCTTCCCCGACGGAAAGACCATGCACCTGCCTGCCGACGGACGGCCTCTGCCCGGCTACGACCAGGCGGTCGCGGACTACAGGCGGCGAGTGGGCCCGAAGTCGATCCTGATCGCCGCCGCCGCCGGAGAGGATGACGATGACGCCGCTCCGGCACCGGTCCGCGCAGGCCTCCTGACTGCAATGCTTCCCTCCAGGAAGAGCCGCGCCGAACAGGCGCTGGAACTGCAGACGACGCCTGGTGCCGCAGTGCCTCCGGCCAATGACCCCGGCTACGTGGACCTCGCCTCGCTTGCGGTGCCGGTCCCGGCCGTGCGCCCGTCCGCCGCGTTGCCAGAGGCCGCCATCGAGACGGCATCGCTGGGTCCCGTGCAAGCGGTACGCGAAGAGCCTGTCCAGCCCGCCGCGCTTCCTACCCTGAGGCAGGTTTCAGGGGGAATCGCCTTGCTGCCGATGACATCCGCCGAAACCGATTCCGAGGACGAGGCTGACGCAGAAGAGTCGCTGGTCTCCTGGGCACTATCCGCGCCCGACTCGCGGGGCATGATCGCGCCCGTCTTCGTGCGGCGTTCGCTTGCTGGAGCAGCCACGGCAAAGTCCGCCGATGTGGCGGAGGAGACGACAGCGCCGGAGACCTCGAAGTTCGATGCCTCGCGCTTCTGGGCCGACGGCTAGCCGTCAGGCGGCATCGCCGCGCCGCTTCAGCATCCCACGGCTGCGGCGCTCGCCGACCATCACGCGGCCGCCGCGGTACGGCTCGAACCCGCTCCTCCGGAGAGCTTCAGCCAGCGTCGGTGTATCCGCCTCGCGGAGGAGCCCCGCCAGGTCCGCGACCGAGATCAGCACGACGGCGTCGCCAGCCGCGCCCACGACCTGGGGAACGCCCGCGCAGGCGCGCGTGAGAGCTTCTTCGAGGCCGTCCGCCGCCCTGGACACCGTCATCGCTCCGCCCGCCTCCTCGGAAAGCGTGCGTGCGAGTGCGTCGGCGTATCCCTCGTCCGACGTGCAAATCCTGCTGATCTGCCTGAGAACGCGTGCATCCATGAGCGTCGGCTCCCTTTCGCGGACGTACGATAGCGCAGCCGCGCAGGCGTGCAAGCCTTCGAAATGATGAGGGCGCTCGACCTGTCGCCAGGGAGCGCCCTCATGACCCGGACGACGGCGAACGCGCGACCGAGAGCGGCGCAGCAGGCAATCATCGAGAACGGGTGGTGAGCCCTAGGTGGGATGCGGCGGACGAGGTTTCAAGATCTGCCAGATGCCGATCTACGGCTTCGCGTGACCGCTGTGATCCTCCGGACCAGCAGGCTGCGGCGGCTTCCCCTGGACGACGAATTCAACCTCGACCGGTCCCGCCTTCTCGAACTGCAGGGTCGCCTTGAAACTGCCGCCCTCCGGCGGACGCATCTTCGGCCCCACGAGCATGATGTGCGTCCCGCCGGGCTGGAGGCTGACGGTCCCACCTGCGGGGATCTCGATCCCCTGCCGGGCCGGACGCATCCGCGCGACGCCGTCCACCAGCGACGACTCGTGCAGCTCCAGCCGCTCCGCTGCGGGAGTGCTGCCGCCGAGGAGACGGTCGCCCTCTGTTCCCGAGTTGACGATGGTCAGGTAGCCGCCGAGCACCGGAGCGACCGGGGGAGCCTTGGCCGACCACGGGTGCTTCAGCTCGAGGGTGCCGACCTTGAAGTCGTGTGCTGTGGCGCTGGCCAGCGGCAGCGCGAGCAAGGCTGACGCGACGGCCAGGCGAATCATTCCTGTTCTCATATCTACTCCATAGCTCAAGGTCGCTGGCCCGGCGCGTAGCCGAACAGCTCCATCGGGTTCCAGACCGCCAGCACGCCGATCATGCTGAAGACGATCGACGTGGCGACAGACAGGAGAAGCACACCGAAAACGATCTTTCTGCTGGATGGCTTCATCGGATCGGCCTCAGCAGGCGGAGCGCGTTCATCGTGACCAGAACCGTCGCGCCCGTGTCGGCGAGTATCGCTGGCCAGAGCCCGGTGACACCGATGACCGTGGTGATCAGGAAGACAGCCTTGAGGCCGAGCGCGATCCCGATGTTCTGGAAGATGTTGCGCATCGTCCTCTTCGAGAGGTCGACCATGAGCGCGACGTCTCCGACACGGCCATGGAGCACGGCGGCGTCGGCGGTCTCGAGCGCGACGTCCGTTCCGCCGCCCATGGCGATCCCGACATCGGCCGCGGCGAGAGCTGGCGCATCATTGATCCCGTCGCCGATCTTGCCGACGACGAAGCCTTCCTTCTTCAGCTCGCCGACGATCCGCTGCTTGTCCTCCGGCATCAGCTCGGCCCGGACCTCGATGCCGAGCGCGGCTCCGACGGCCTTCGCCGTGCGGCTGTTGTCGCCCGTCAGCATGACGGTCCGGATCCCGGCGTCGGTCAGCGCCTTCAGTCCCTGGACGGCGTCGCCCCTCGGCTCGTCGCGCATGGCGATCGCACCTGCGAGGACATCGCCGATGACAAGGACGGAGACGGTCTTGCCCTCGTCGTTGAGGGCGGTGATTCTCCGAGAATGCGCCATCGGAATGGCGACCCGTTCGGCGGCGGCCTTGGGGGAGCCGAGGAAGACCTCGACGCCGTCCACCACGGCTGTCACGCCCCTGCCCCCCAGCGCCTTCGCACCGGTCGCGGCCGGAGGCTCGATCCCGTCCTCCAAGGACTTGTCCAGGATCGCAAGCGCCAGCGGGTGGCTGGATCCCGCCTCGAGCGCAGCGGCGATCCCGAGCACCTCCGGCACGCCGCGGCCGAATGGAACCACATCGGTTACCTTTGGCCTGCCTTCGGTGAGGGTGCCCGTCTTGTCGAACGCGATCGCGGTCAACTTGCCGAGGCCTTCGAGAACCGCCCCGCCCTTCATGAGCAGGCCGCGGCGCGCTCCCGACGACAGCGATGCGGCAATGGCCGCAGGCGTCGAGATGACGAGTGCGCAGGGGCAGCCAATGAGGAGGATGGCGAGGCCCTTGTAGACCCACTCGCTCCAGTCGCCACCCGCCAGCAGCGGCGGAACGATGGCGACAAGCGCGGCGACGGCCACGACGCCGGGGGTGTAGTAGCGCGAGAAGCGGTCGATGAACCGCTCGGTCGGAGCCTTCGATTCCTGCGCCTCCTCGACGAGCCTGACAACGCGGGCGATCGTGTTGTCCTGTGCCGCCGCCGTCACCCGCACCCGCAGGGCGGCGTCGCCGTTGACGGTGCCTGCGAAGACGGGGTCGTCGGCAACCTTGCGCACCGGGACGCTCTCGCCCGTCACCGGAGACTCGTCGACCGACCCCTCGCCCGCGACGACGACGCCATCGGCGGAGATGCGGTCGCCGGGGCGCACGAGAATGACGGAGCCGACCGCCAGCGTCTCTGCCGGAACCTCCCGTGTCTTGCCGCTCTCTTCGAGAAGCGCCGTCTTCGGTACCAGAGCGGTCAGAGACCTGATGCTGTCGCGAGCCTTTCCCGCGGCGACGCCCTCGAGCAGCTCGCCGACGAGGAACAGGAAGACGACAGCGGCCGCCTCCTCGGTCGCGTCGATGACAAGCGCGCCGACGGCCGCGATCGTCATGAGCATCTCGATCGAGAACGGGGTGCCAGCAAGCGCGGCCATCACGGCACGGCGGGCGATCGGCACCAGACCGATCAGCATGGCGACGATGAAGGAGTAGGTCTCGATGGCAGGAAAAAGGTGGCCGATCCCGTAGGCGACGGCGAGCGCGGCTCCTGCGAAGATCGTGAGGCGGCCCTTCCGGCTGCGCCACCAGGGACCATCGGTGGGGCCATGGTCGTGACCGTGAAGGCCCTCGGTTCCGGCACCGGAAGCGTCGGATGCGTGGGCGTGAGCGTGCGAATGATCATGGTCGTGGCCGGAGTGATCGTGCGTCGGAGCCGGAACAGCCTTCGTCCTGACGATCGGCGCGACTGAGAAGCCGAGCGCCGCGACCTGCTTCTCGACGGCGGAGAGATCGGCTTCGGGCGAATGCCGCACGGTCATCGTGCCAGCGGTCACGGAGACGCTGACGTCGTCGACGCCCGGAAGGCGGCGCACGGCGGTGTCTATCTTGCTCGCACAGGAGGCGCAGTCCATTCCCCCCACCCGGAACCGGGCCTGCCCCTCGCTGGCGGCCGTCGCGGCAGCCGCAACCGCCGGAATCGGTTTGGGAGCGATCCGGCTCGCCTTGTAGCCCAGTCCGGAGAGCTTCCTCCCCATCGCCTCGAGATCGGTGGTGCCGTCATGGCTGACCGTCATGGTTCCCGCCGAGACCGAAACCGCCACGTCGGAGACGCCGGGCATGCGCCTGACGGCGGTGTCGATCTTGCTCGCGCAGGAAGCGCAGTCCATTCCGTCCACGCGGAACCTCGTCTGCATCGGTTCGCTCATCACAGTATCCTCGTGCTGTCCATGAGCACGGTGTACGACCTCTAGTAGCTAGAGGTGCAAGAGGAAAAACGGCGGGAGAAGAGGATCAGAGGGGTCGGACCCGATGTTCTGCAAATATACGCGACTACGGACGGGTCGGCCTGATCGCGGCCCTGTTTGAGTCTGACTGATACCCCCTATAGCCGATCGGTGGTAAGGGCGAAGTTGACCTCGAGTTATCACCGTCCGGTTATGTTGGGCGCACCCGATCCAAGAACCGGGTGCGCCCTGATCTTCAGGCCGCCATCTTCTCGCAGCTGTCGGCGCACTTCCTGCAGGCGTCGACGCAGCTCTGCATGTCGCCGACGCGCTCGCAGTCGTCCGCGCACTGGCGGCAGATCTCCGCGCATTCCCTGCAGGTGTGCCTGTGATGCTCGGTGCCGATCAGCATGAAGTGCGCCGACGTCCGGCACATCTCCGCGCAGGCCATCATCAGCTTGAAGTGCTTCGGCTCCGTGTGCTGGCCGCCCGCCTCCAGGCAGTGGCCCATCGCCATCGACAGGCACTCGCTGTAGCAGGCGAGGCAGTTGTCGATGCACTCCTTCATCTCGGAGGACATGTGATGCATCACTTGACCTCCTTCTCGACCCAGGCGGTGAGTTCCCTGATCTCCTTGGTCTGGTCGTCGATGATCTTCTGCGCCTTCGCCTTGGCCTCGGCATTGTCGCCGTGCTTCAGCTCGACCTCGGCCATGCTGATCGCGCCCATGTGGTGGGCGATCATCCCGCATGCGAACGCGACATCCGCGTCCTTCTTCATCATTCCCTGCATCATGTTCATGTTCATGGCCTTCATGCCGTCCATCGATTCCTTCTGATGGTCGGTCATGCCGGTCATGGCATGACCCTGCATGGCCATGTCTCCGCCCGAGGACATCTCCGACTTGCACTTGTCGGGATACGCCATCTGCGCGGCCGCCGGGGAAGCGGCGGCGAATGACATGGCGAATGCGGTGCCCAGCGCGAGGGCGATGGTGTTCGTTCTCATCTTCGTTACTCCTCTGAATGAAAGCTATGGCGTGTTCAGGCGCTTCCATTTCGTGGAGGAGGATCGATATCCCGTACGAGCAGCAGCGGGGTCGCAGCGACGATGAGGTCCGGTGAAGGCAGCGCGGCACCGTCACTCCGCTTCACGGCCGGAAGCATCGGAACCAGAGGGCAGCACTGCATGCCCGCGCAGCATCCTGGAGCCGGAACTCCGCTCTTCACGCCTTCGTGAGGATGGGCAGGATCATGCCGCCCGACGCACTGATGCGCCGACATCGCTCCCGCAGGCGAAAACGCGGCCGCGAAGGTCATCGCGAGGATGGCGATGATCGCGCAGACAAAAGTTCGCAGGCGGCGTGTCGACGGCATGGACGGCTCCTGCGACAACAACAGACGGCGGTGCCGATGGTTCCGCAGGCCTGATGAACGTCGTGTGACGCGGATGCAGCATCATCCGGCGATGAGTGTTGTGTCAGCAGACGCCTCGTGAATCTTTCGCTTGACCTTCCCCCTGTGGGAAGCCCTAGCACCGTTCCCGTGGCAAGTCCCCGGCAAGGTCGATTCGCCATCCTCATTTCCGCCGCAAGAATCGGCGACGTGACAGATCGTGGGATCGGTGGCATCCTCTGGAGCATGGACATAGCGGTGCGCAACCTGGTGAGCAGGATGATGGTGTTCTTCCGTCTGGCGATCGTCGTATCGCTGGTCGGCTACACCGTGCCCAACGCCACCGCCGCAATGCATGGCTCCGCCTTCGCGGAAATCGAGGTCTCGGCTCCGGTCGATCATCACGGCGACGGCGACGCCGATTCCCACGGAACGGCGGACAAGCAGGCCGATGCGGGCCATCACGGCGGCGGCGGCCATCATGACAGGGACGGCAGCATGTCCGGCAAGCAGGTCCAGAAGGACTGCTGCCAGGACTTCTGCTTCAGCGTCGCCCTTCCGTCTCCGTACCAGGCCTTCGAGCCTGTGACAGTCGCCACGCCGCTGCGCGTGTTCGACGACAGCCGCGTGCACGGCACCCGGCCGAGCCTCCACAGGCCGCCCAACATCCGAGTCTGAGCGCCCGCCAGGGCGGGTTTTGCCGCGACTCCGCGCCCGCGAGGGCTGTGAGCGCGAATGCGATCTCATTCTCGGATACTGACCATGAAACCATCAATCCTGGTGGCCGCACTGCCGCTCCTTGCGAGCGGATGCGCCTCCGCGCTTCCCGAAGTCGTCGACAACGGCTCCAGTCCTGACACCGTGCGGGCGGCCCCCGTCCGCTACCAGAACCCGGTCGGCGGCTACACCCACCGCATTCCCGTGGATCCGAAGCCGTGGCGGGGCCTCAACGACGCCCAGGCTCCGAAGAAGGAAGGTGCGTGATGGCGCTCGCGAAGACGAAGCTCCTCTCCGCAGCCCTCCTCCCCCTGCTCCTGGCAGGCTGCACCACCGACTATGCCGCCAGGGACGCCGGGTTCGTGAACACGTCCCTCAAGAGTTCGCAGGCGACAGGCAAGCAGACGGTCTGGATCCAGAACCAGCAGCAGGCGGCGGAGGCCCGCGCCCGCGTGAAGGCGCTGATGGCGAAGAAGACCATCGACGTCGAGACGGCCGTCCAGGTGGCGCTCCTGAACAACAGGGGCCTCCAAGCCGCCTATGCCGATCTCGGGGACAGCGCCGCGGACGCATGGCAGACGCAGCTCTCCGTGTTCCCGACCTTCTCCGTCGGCCTCTCCGGCATCGGCACTCCCGGCCTCGAGGCCTATCGGGTCATCGAAGGCGCGATCGCGGCGAACATCCTCGCGCTCGCGACCTATGACCGCAACATCAAGCTTGCGGACACGCGCTTCCGGCAGGCCCAGCTCAACGCCGCGCTGGTCACGATCTCGCTTGCCGCCGAGACGCGCCGGGCGTGGATCAATGCCGTCGCCGCATGGGAGAACGTTGCCTACCTCAACCAGGCGAAGGCGGCGGCCGACGCTGCGTCCGAGCTTGCGAAGAAGATCGGCGAGGCGGGATCGATGCCGAAAGCCGACCAGGCGCGCGAGCACGTCTTCTATGCGGAGCTGACCGGGGAGACCGCCAAGGCACGACTGGCGGCCAAGCTGGCGAAGGAGGAGCTTGTCCGCCTGATGGGCTTGTCCGGATCCGACGTCGAGTTCCAGATCCCGAACCGCCTGCCGAACCTGCCCAGGGCGCTGATCAGGCGCGACGACATCGAGGCCGAGGCGATCGGCAAGCGCATGGACCTGCAGGTGGCGCGCCTGGAGCTGCAGGCGACCGCGCAGTCGTACAAGCTCGAGAACGCGACCCGCATCGTCACCGACATCGAGCTTGTGGGCACCTGGGAGAAGGAACGCGAGCGGGAGGAGGACGGGCGGATCGTCTCCGACATCTCCCGGACCGGATCGCTCGAGTTCACCATCCCGATCTTCGACTCCGGCCAGGCGCGCCTGCGCAAGGGCGAGCTCGCCTACATGAGGGCCGCCAACCAGCTCGCCGAGCTGGCGGTCAACGTTCGGTCGGAAGCGAGGTCGGCGTATGTCTCCTACAGGTCGAACTACGACATCGCCCGCCACTACCGCAACAACGTCCTGCCGCTGCGCAACACGATCGAGGAGCAGTCGCTCCTCACCTACAACGGCATGATCACCAGCACCTTCGAGCTGATCGCGGACACCCGCGAGAAGATCGATTCCACCATCCTCGCGGTCAACGCCAAGCGCGACTTCTGGCTCGCCGAAGCGAACCTCGCCCCCGTCGTCTACGGCGGAAGCGCTGGCTCGGGATCGGCGGCAGCGGAGACCGAGGTCGCATCGGCCGAAGCAGCCCCGGCAGGCGGCCATTAGAAAGGACACGAGCATGTTCAGCAGAAGACAGCTTCTCGGAGCGGGCGCGGCTGGTGCCGCCCTCGTCTCCTCCAACTCCTGGTCCCAGACCTCGAACATGGGGCTTCCCGAAGCCGCCCTCATGGATTCCGCGGCGACGCAGACCCCGGTCCGGCCGTCGGTCGGCCCCGACTACAATCCCGTGGTCACCCTCAACGGCTGGACGCTGCCGTTCCGGATGAACAACGGCGTCAAGGAGTTCCACCTCGTCGCCGAACCCGTTGAGCGGGAGATGGCGGAGGGTATGACCGCCTACCTCTGGGGCTACAACGGGCAGTCACCGGGACCGACCATCGAGGCGGTCGAGGGCGACAGGGTGCGCATCTTCGTCACCAACAAGCTGCCGGAGCACACGACCGTCCACTGGCACGGCATGATCCTGCCGTCGGGCATGGACGGCGTCGGCGGCCTGTCCCAGCCGCACATCCCGGTCGGCAAGACATTCGTCTACGAGTTCGACCTCGTGAAGTCGGGCACCTTCATGTACCACCCGCACGCGGACGAGATGGTCCAGATGGCGATGGGCATGATGGGCTTCTTCGTGGTCCACCCCAAGGACCCGAAGTTCATGCCGGTCGACCGCGACTTCGTCTTCCTGCTGAGCGCCTACGACATCGATCCCGGCACCTACGTGCCGCGTGTCATGGAGATGACCGACTTCAACCTGTGGACCTGGAACAGCCGGGTCTTCCCCGGCATCGATCCTCTTGTGGTCTCGAAGGACGACAGGGTGCGCGTTCGGGTCGGCAACCTGACGATGACCAACCATCCGATCCACATGCATGGCTACGACTTCGAGGTGACCTGCACGGACGGCGGCTGGGTACGTCCGGAGGCGCGCTGGCCGGAGGTCTCAATCGACCTCCCCGTCGGGGCCATGCGCGCCTACGAGTTCGACGCGAAGTACGTCGGCGACTGGGCCATCCACTGCCACAAGTCGCACCACACGATGAACGCGATGGGCCACGACATCCCGACCTTCATCGGCGTCGACAAGAAGGAGGTCGCCAAGAAGATCCGCAAGTTCCGCCCGGAATACATGCCGATGGGCACCGCCGGGATGGCCGACATGGGCGAGATGTCGATGGAGATCCCGGAGAACACCGTACCCATGATGACGGGATGGGGTCCGCACGGCCCCATCGAGATGGGCGGCATGTTCTCCGTGGTGAAGGTCCGCGAGGGCATCTCCGCGGGCGATTACAAGGATCCGGGCTGGTACGAGAACCCGCCCGGCACGCAGGCCTGGGAGTGGACGGGAAGCCTTCCCGAAGCGCCCAAGGCCAAGGACGCGAAGACCCAGACCCCTTCCAAGCATTCCAACCACGGCTGACCGCAGGTCTCCGCACACGTAGAGGAAAACGACATGAGAAACGCAATCATCGGCCTTGCTCTGGCAGCACTGGCGACCCCGGCCCTCGCCTCCGGCAATCATGCGGGAGGTCACGGCGAACCAATGGCCGTCGGCGAACCCGGCGAGAAGTCCAAGGTCACCCAGACCATCCGGATCAGCATGAAGGAGACGCCGGACGGCAGGATGATCTTCACCCCCAGCAGCTTCAAGGTCCGCAAGGGCCAGACCATCCGCTTCACCGTGAAGAACGACGGCGAACTCGATCACGAGTTCGTCCTCGACCGCGAGGACAAGGTCATGGAGCACAAGGCGGTCATGGAGAAGTTCCCGGAGATGGAGCACGACGACCCGAACGCGATCCGGCTGGCACCGGGCAAGAGCGGCGAGATTGTCTGGAAGTTCACCAACGACGGCGTCTTCAAGGTCGCCTGCCTCATTCCCGGCCACTACGACGCCGGGATGCACGGCGACGTCACCGTTGCAAACAAGTAATCCCACAGCACGAAGGAGAACGTCATGAAGAACACCATCAGGATCGCGCTCGCCGCCGCCGTCGCCCTCTCTTCGACAACGGGCCTGTTCGCTCAGGAGTTCACGAGCGGCACCGTGAAGAAGGTCGACACGAAGGCGAAGAAGGTCACGCTCATCCACGAGGAACTGAAGAGCCTCGACATGCCCGCCATGACGATGGTCTTCACGGTGGAGGACGCCGCCCTCCTCGCCAAGCTCAAGGAAGGCGCGAAGGTGCAGTTCGTCGCCGAGCGGAAGAACGGCAAGCTCACGGTCACCCAGGTGAAGTGACATGATCCGGCCGCTCCGCACGAATCCGGAGCGGCCTCTTCCACGGAGACACAAGATGAAACGCAGACAGTTGATATGCCTGGCGGTGGCCGCCGCGGTGTTGCCCGCCGCCGCTTCCGCCCAGGATGCGGCGATGACGGTCCACAAGGATCCATACTGCGGATGCTGCGGAGCCTGGGCGAGCGCGTACCGGATGGCGGGTTACAAAGTCGAGGCACGCGACGAGGAGGACATGGACGCCTTCAAGGCGCGCCTGAAGGTGCCGAAGGAGGTTCACGGTTGCCATACCGGAGTCGTCGACGGCTACTACCTCGAAGGCCATGTTCCGCTCGAGGCCGCGGAGAAGCTGCTCCGGGAGCGTCCGGCCCTTGCGGGCCTCGCCGTCGCCGGGATGCCGAAGGGATCGCTTGGAATGGGCACGGATCCCGAGGCCTCGTACGACGTGATGGCGGTGCCGCGCGACGGTTCGACGCCCTACGTCTACATGGCGGTCCGGCCGTCGTGACCGAGCCCAGAGGGCCGTGGGCGAGCGCGTGGCCCTGCTCCGCAGGACCCCGGCACCACACGATGTTATCCAGAAGTCAGACCCCGAAGGACGTGAGGATCGGGCACGGCCCCTTCCGGCCTGTAGCGCATTCGCCCACCAGCCGCTCGAGCGACTGCCGCGCTGCCTGAAGTTCCGCGATCCTGGCGTCCAGGGCCTCGAGCCTGGCCTTGGCGAGCCTCCGCGCAGCTGCCCGGTCGTCGCCCGAGTCGAGCTCGAGCAGCTGCGCGATCTCGTCCAGGGTGAATCCCGCCCTCTGGGCCTGCCGGATGAACTTCAGGCGGCGCAGGGCTCCGGCATCGTACGTCCGGACGCTACCGTGTCCGGGGGGCGTCGGAAGAAGACCCCGCCGCTGGTAGAAGCGGATCGTCTCGACGCCCACGTTTCCTGCCTTCGCAAACTTTCCGATCGTCATGTCCATGGGGTCTTGACTCCGTACCATGGTACGGAAGGTATGGTCCTGCCATCGGTTTCACAAGACATCAGGAGACGTGAAATGCTGGACACGGTTCAGAACACGAAGAAGGCCGTCATCCACCGCATGGGGATGCCAGGCCACACCTGCCCCTACGGGCTGAAGGCCAAGCATCTTCTCGAGCGGGCCGGATACGACGTCGAGGACCGCCATCTGACCACGCGCGAGGAGACGGACGCGTTCAAGAGGGAGCATGGTGTCGCAACGACGCCGCAGATCTTCATCGGCACCGACCGGATCGGCGGCCATGACAACCTGCGCAGGTTCCTTGGAAAGAAGGTCGCCGATCCCAAGGCGATCACCTACCGCCCGGTAGCCGTCCTGTTCTCGATGACCGCGCTCACCGCCATGGCCGCGAGCTACGCCGTCTCCGGAGACGCCTTCACGCTTCGCGCCGCGGAGTGGTTCATCGCCTTCTCGATGGTCGTTCTCTCCCTGCTCAAGCTCCAGAACGTCGAGAGCTTCGCCACGATGTTCCTGAACTACGACCTGCTTGCAAAGCGCTGGGTGCCGTACGGCTACATCTATCCCTACGCCGAAGGCCTCGCCGGGATTCTCATGGTGGCGGGAGCGCTGGACTGGATCTCGGTCCCTGTCGCACTCTTCATCGGCACGATCGGCGCGGTCTCCGTCTTCAAGGCCGTCTACATCGACAGGCGCGAGCTCAAGTGCGCATGCGTGGGAGGCTCCAGCAACGTCCCCCTCGGCTTCATCTCCCTGACGGAGAACCTGATGATGATCGCCATGGCCGCGTGGATGGCGGCGGTGTCCCTGGGGTTCGTCGGAAGGCACGCGATGTAGCGCCACGGCACCTTGCTACAAGTCTGCCAAACTTGTAGCAAGGCTGCCAGCTCTGATCCGGGACGGAAGAACACATCCGACTGCGGCACGGCCGGAGCGCCTCGGCGGCGTGGCGAACGCACCTGCTCCACGACTTCCAGCTCGTGGGACACGGCTGCCGGATCGTCGTTCACCATGGCCAGAAAATGCTTGCGGGGGGCACGCGGAAGGAACCGTCAGATGGCAGTGTTCAGCCAGCCACAGCTCGAGGCGATCGCCGACGCGCTGGGACATTCCGAGGAAGGCCTGACGGGGAGCCAGATAGGCCAGATGCTGGCCCTGACGGGGATCGTGGACACTGATCCGTCGATGACCAAGAGGAAGCGCCTGTTCAACGCCTTCGCAGCCAGCCAGGCTGCCCGGCGCGACAGGAAGTACATCATCGCCTTCATCCGCAAGACGATGAACCCCGCCAGGTTCGCCCGCGAACCCCACCGCTTCGAGCCGATGCGGGCGAACCTCAACCGCGCCCTCGCCTTCTGCGGACTTGCGCTCGACGAGAGCGGGAAGCTCTTTGCCACGGAAGCCGCCTCGACCCTCAGCGAGGCCGCGCGGCGAGCGCAGGAGCTGCGGAGCGATCTCAAGACGCGCGGCATCCATCCGGACGTGCTGAGGTTCTGCCGCGAGGAGCTTCTCGCCGACAACTACTTCCACGCGGTCCTCGAGGCCGTGAAGAGCGTGGCCGAGAAGATCCGGGAGAGGACGGGTCTCGCGGACGACGGTGCCGCGCTGGTCGACCGCGTCTTCGGCGGGAGTCCCCCCATGCTTGCGATCAACAGCCTGCTGACGGAAAGCGAGCGGAGCGAGCAGAAGGGTTTCGCCAACCTTTTGAAGGGGACGTTCGGAATGTTCCGGAATACGACTGCGCACGCAGCCAAGGTCAACTGGAGCATGTCGAAGGATGATGCCGAGGATCTGTTCTCGCTGGTCTCGCTGATCCACAGGAGGATCGACGCCGCATCCATGCCATCAAGGGTCTGACGCCGCTTCTCGGTTGCAGGCTGGTCGCGCAAGCTTGCCCGATGCAGGAGGAGCAAGCATGGCCATGGACGCGCAGCAACTCGAGGACGCACTGTACGAGGTGCAGAATTTCGGATGGATGCTGGCGGTGAACAATGTCCTCGTGACCCGCGCGCTTGCGTCCACCGCGCTCGATCGGACGCGGCTGCAGACCTTCGCCGCGGGTCACGAGGACATCCGCAAGGCCGTCGCCGAGATCAAGGCGTCGATCAGCCGGGATGCAGAGGCGCTGCAGTCGCTGGTGGATGCTCTGTTCGGCCGCGATCCGGTCGACCGGTCGCTCGGCGAGGACAGCTGACGGCGGCTGCGGCGCGGCGCTGAAGGGGCGGAAGCCGCAGCGGCGGCCGGAGCTTCCGCCCTGCCGGATGCAGCTACTTGCCCAAGTCGTTCCCGTTTCCTGGTGACCTTGTGCTCGTGTCGGAGAAGACGTAGCTCGCCTCCATCGCCTGCGACAGATCCAGGAGGTACTCCCTCGACCGCAGGGTCCTGAAGTCCGCCTGGCGTCCGCGGCGGAGGATCTCGAGGAAGAAGTCCTCCTTCTGCCCCCGCAGCCATAGCGCAACCTCGTTCAGCGCCGGGACCTCCAAGACTGAGATGGCGAAGCTGTCGCCCTGCTTCCCGGCGAACGGGAGGGCCAGGTGGAGCAGGTCGGCCGCCCTGCCCTCGGCCAGGCTTTCGACGACGAGACCCCCGTCGACCAGCTCCACGTCGGCATAGGAGGGGTATGAATCCAGCGAGAAGACGAAACGCCATGCGGCGGGCGGCCGCGTGAGGTCCTGCGTCGCGGCCTCCTCGGCGGTGAGCACATGCACGGGAAGCGGATGTGGGCCGAGGACGGGCTCGTGGAAGAACTCGTCCATGTTCGGCACCTGCAGGTTCCTCAATTCGTCCTTGTGGGCCTGAAGCGAACCTTCGGGTCCCTGCTGCTTGATGATGGTCATGTCAGCCTCCGTTCCGGCAGCGGCCGCTATGCAGGGCAGCGGCTCCCGGGCCGCAGGCCGGATGCCTACTAAAAAAATTAACTATGCCGGACAAACCTATAGCTATAGCTACTATAGATTCTGTGTGAGTCCATCTTGCACTGCTTCTGCAACCGGGTAAGGTCCAAGGCATAGACGAGTGGGGGTCAGCTTCAGGCGTCGTCGTCGGGGATGGGACCGGGTTTCGAGAACAGCTGCTTGAGCGTCTGCCTTTGCGGCACGAAGACGAGCTCGAAGCGGCCGTCGACGTCCTCGATCATCTGCATCCCCTCGCGCCTTGCAGCGTCCAGAACCTCGTTCGCGCGCGTCTCCAGGTCGGAGCGCCGCCACTCGCTGCCATTGTTCATGTGGATGGACCTCCCAGGCCTTGTTCTCGGTGGGGTCTGATGCCGGACATGCCCTGGGGCAACCCGGGTTTTCTGTGAAGCGCGTCGGACAACCGGGGTTTCGATCATGCCGGGCAACTTCCTGCTGTTGGACACAGACATCGTGAGCCAGATCGGACGCCAGCGCCCTCCCCCCGGCTTGCGGGAATGGCTTGCTGCGCTGGGACCTAAGCGTGCCGCCATCAGCTTCCCGAGCATAGCGGAATTGCGGCGGGGTGCACATCTCCTGGAGAAGACATATCCCGGGAAAGCCGCAGCCCTGACAGCGTGGATCGACGAAGTGCTCGGCAGCGGCTTCCGCATGCTGGCCATGACGCCCAACGTGGCCGCGGTGTACGCCAGGATGACGTCCACTCCCGATCTCCGATCGATGTGGACGGTGCAGCGCGGAGCGAAGCACAACAGACTCGGCCACGACCTCATGGTGGCATCCGTTGCGATCGCGCACGGCGCGCCGCTGCTGACGGCGAACACGAAGGACTATCGCCGGATCCACGAGCTGTTTCCGCTGCCGGGCGTATACGATCCGCTGCGCAGGAAGTGGGATGTAAGGCCGTGCCGCGAAGTGGATCTCCCGCCCTGGGACTGCCCCGAGCGCTTCCTCAATGCCCCCCTGCCCGGGATCCGGGGGAACGATGAGATCATCGTCCGGTGCTGACGGAGCTTGCCAGCAAACATCCGTCACTGCTTCACGGAGCCACAAGCGATGTGTGGGCTCGTGGAGAAAATTTACCGTCTGCTTTTGTACCATGGCAACGTCTTCAATGTACCGGTTCCAGAAAAGGAGCGGCGCATGGCGACCGAAAATCGACCGGAAGAAGCCCGGATGCTGTCCGAGGCGGATGATCTCAGGAAGAAGCTGGAAGGCCTGGGCAAAGCCGTCCTCGAGACCGCCGCCATTGTCGCCCGCATGCGTTCCGGCGCAGCGTCCTCTACAGCCGAAGCGCTTATGGAAATGCGTGTCGGCATGTCGGCGGAAGACATCGCAGCCCTCGACAACATCCATCGTCTTGCCATTGAAGAGGGCCGGATACGAGCGAGCATGTCGCCGTTCGCACTAAAGATGGTCGCGGCCTCGGAAGGAAAGGTGCGACAGCACGCCATCAGCCTTCTGCAGGCCGGACATCCAGTCGGCGATGCGCGGCTGGAGCAGATTGTCATGCATGAGAAGCGCCTAACGCTCGGCGACAGCGGACGCGAGGAGGAGATGCTTGCCGACCGCCTGCTCCTCCGGGCGGCGGCGAAAGCAGAACGCGCGATCCCGGAACTGCGGGCAAGAATCGAAGATCTCTTGGGCCTCCTCGAGCACTTCATCTGGGAGTATGTTCCCTGCCATCCTGACGAAGGCCGGAAGGTGTTCCGGCACAGGTCCGGCTACGATACGGCGCACGGGCGGCTGAAACGTCTGTCTTCGAGCGTGCTCGCCGATTTCGAAGGCCTGCTGGGGGCAGACGAGTCCTTGTCCGGCCTTGCAGCTGCGACCGCGCAGGAGCGCCGCATCGAAGCCGCCCACCAGGTGCTGCGCCGCCTTGCGGCGGGCAAGTTCGGCCATGCAGGAGGATTCGCCTTCGGAAAGGGATCCGGGGCGATCTTCTCCAGCGAGTTCGTCGACGCGCTGCGAGACATATGCCCTCCAGAAGAGGATTCACGGAACCGCCTCGTGAGCGCTCAACCTCTATCCCCCAAGCTCCGCGTGCTCGAGCTATGCGCGGGTGCAGGCGGGCAGGCCATAGGTCTCATGTCTGCTGGATTCGAGCACGCGGCGATGTACGAGAAGAGCTGGAACCGCGTCAAAACACTCAAGCGCAACTGGCCAGCCTGGCCTGTCCACAGGCATGATGTGACGGAACTTTCGGACGACGTCCTCGCAGGATTCGAAGGAATCGACCTGCTGGCCGCGGGACCTCCCTGCGAGCCGTTCTCGCAGGCTGCTTCCGCGCGATCGGGCCGCTACAGCAAGGACAACCTCTTCCCGCAGATGACGAGAGCCGTCCGTATCGCGCGGCCCCGCGCTTTCATGTTCGAGAACGTGCCCGGGCTGGCGACCCAGCACGCCACCTATCTGGCCGAAATCTACGGCGATCTTTCCGAGCTCGGCTACCGCGTCGACGTCGTGCGGATAAGAACGAGGGACTACGGTCTCCCGCAGACCCGCGAGCGGCTCGTGATCGTCGGCATCAGGAACGACCAGCCGGGCACCTTCCTGTTGCCGCAGGTGAATCCTGTCGAGAGATCTGTCGCCGAGGTGCTGGGTCCTTTGGTCGTCCGGCATGAGACGCCGGAAAATCTAAAGACCTCGGTACCCCGTGAAAGCCAGCAGTGGATCTACGACCGCTGGGCCGAATCCTGGAGAAGCACCCATGCCGGGAGCATGCTGCCAACGATCCTGACGACCACCTCGGAGAAGCGCGAGGAGTGGCTGGGGCCATGGCGTCTCCAAGGATTCGACATATCGACAATCGCAAAGGATCCGCCGTCGGTGGCGGAGGTGACTGGCTTGGATTTCAAGCCGCAAATGACAGTCGAAGTGCTTGCACGCGCGCAGGGTTTCCCTCCGGGCTGGACGTTCCTGGCTGCAAGGAGCGGACAGGTCGCGATGGTGGGAGACGCGTTCCCGCCAATCGTGGCCAAGGTGATCGGACTTCAGATACGCGCCGCCCTGAGCGGAGCTGACCTCGCAGCGGCGCTGGGTGAAACTCTAGTCGATGCGAGCCTTATCGGACGAAAGCCGGTCCGGCTGGGCCCGCGCTGGCCTGCAGGCGTGGAACTGCAGGTGGAGCATGTCCTCCGCGGAGCCTCGGTCAGGGATGTGGAGCCGAACCACAAGCGGAGGACCCGGCTGCGGCAGATCGTGGAGGCGGCCGAAGGCAGCCGCCGGGCGGAGGAGGCTCTGAACGACCTGTGGACGGACGCTCTCTTCCCGCAGGGCCCGCCTGACTAGAGCTTGACGCTGAAGCTTGTCCCGAAGTCGCCGGATCCTTTCGACAACACCTCGGCGATGACGGCGGCGCGTTCGGGCCCGCTGCACGTGCCGATCTTCTGTCCGTCGACCAGCACGGGGGTGAACCTGTACGGCGCGAAGCAGATGTGAATCCTTCTGCCTTCGGGATCCTGAAAGGTGACGGCTTCGTACCGTCCATACTCTGTCTCGACCCAGACGATCGCAATGTCGGGCACGATGGACTGAAGGCGCAGGTAGGTCTCCTCCAGCTCCTCGGTCGCCACCTCGCCGGGCCGTTCCGGTCGCAGCTCAACCAGGCCGCGGGCACGGATCTCGCCCTCGAGCCAACCGAAGAGATCGTCCCGATGATGCAGCCCTTCCTCCTCAGTCTCGTCCCACTTTCCGAACCGGGTCCAGCCGGAGTCGCCGACCGCGCGCGCGGACCAGTGCCCGATCTTGACCGTGGCGGCGTGCCATTCGGCTTCCCTTAGATCCGGATCCCGCCAGAAAAAGATCGATACGGGCGAGAACGGCTTGACGAGATCCTTGCGGCGCGGCTTCGAGAAGAAGAACTCGTACTCGTAGGGGTGAGTGAAGACGCGCTTGCGCAGCCCCATCTCCTTGAGGACTGGCCCCAGCTTCTCATCGATCTCGGCAGCGCGCGTTCTGACGTATGGGTGCATGTGGGATCCTCCGGTTCTTCGGAGGAAGCTTCTCGAAAGGCCGTGCAACAGACAAAGGGGGAGGTGCTGACGTGCGCTCACACGCGGGCGAGCACGCGTGATCGGATCCCGGGCGGGCAGCGGGGTCAACATCGGGGGAGCAAAATAAACCGGTGGACAATCCGGAAAAGCGGGCGCTTACTGGCAGCCTCGGTGCGGCTTCTCACTGGAGAGAACTCATGCGCAAACTGATACGGGCCTATCGCGGAGACGCGAACTGAGCGGGAAGCGGTCCCGCCGTCCGACCTCCGCCGTCCTCAACGGATAGCCCCGACGGAGACCAGCCATGCCCATCGAACACCGGACACAACTCCACCTCGCAATTCAAAGAAAACCTGTCGCGAAAAAAAATTGGCGATCGGCTCCTGAAGATCGATTCGTTTTCGGCTATAGAATGAAAAAACGGAGCGAGACGATGAACCACGAGCCGGACGACAGCGCTATAGGCTAGCGCGACCACACGAAATCACGACAACATCGGCGGCTGCAGCCTGCGCAAACCATGCGCCGGAGCGCCTCCCCATGCCCACAAGGGCTTCCGGACCCGGCTCGACCAGCTCGGCAACGGAGACCCGTGTCACAGGAGAGCCAGATGAACACAGAAGATATCGTCCAAAGGCTGCTGCGCCGACATCCACATTTCCGTAAATGGCTGCCGGAGGAAGCTGCGGAAGACGTCGATGTGCTGGCGCTCCAGTTCGCGATCGTGGACACGCTTGGTACCGGAGCCTTCCGGTGCAGCATCGCGACGCAGTACCGCCACCTGATCGCGGAGATCAAGGCCCGCGTGGTTCGCTTCGGCCGATCGCTGCGGGTGCCGTCGGAGGCCGAGTTCCGCGCCGTGGAGCGGCTGTATCTGCCGATGATCTTTGGGATCGAATGGCACCGCGTCTGCGACCGCTGGATCGCCCCTACCCCCCGTTCGACGCCCCTCGAGGCGTGGAAGGCGGCGGAACCCACGACAAAAGGGCGGCGCTACATGAAACGCAACCTGCGCGACCAGTAGAGGGCGAACGCCACAAGTCTGACATCGGCGTGCGAAGGAGCCCGAGCGGTTCCGGCGGTGGTGACGCGCGTCCGTCGGTAGGGGACAGCCGAGCGCCACCGCGGCGATAGGAAACATAATCATGAGACCAGAGCACCACATCAAGCGCTTCCTGCTGGAGACACGGCATGGAGTGCGCTCCGACTACCGGATCCCGGAGCAGACGACCTACCTAAGGCCGTCCGTCGAGGAGACGTTCGAGCGCCCGCCCCGCCCCTCCTGCGCGACCCGCAGACCGTCCGACAAGTCTCCGTTCAACACCCGCGCGCGGCCCGTGAACCCCCTGAACCACACCGAGATGCTGATGGAAAGCTCGCTCGAGCAACGCTTCAGCGGGATCATGCTGGCGAAGGACGTCGTCGAGATGCGCGAGCAGTGGCCGAGGGTGACGTATGTCGACCACGCAGGCGTAAAACGTGAGCACACATTCGACCTGTGGCTGAAAAAGCGCAGCGGCAAGCGCGTGTCGATCGCGGTGAAACCCGAGAAGAAGATCCCCGTGAGGGTGTTCATTTCCATGCTTGCGGCGATCTGGGACCAGGGGTGCCTCGAAGGCATTGCGGACGATGTCAGCTTCACCACCGAGCACTTTGCCAGCGAGGCTGCCGCCGCCAACGCCGAATGGATCCTGTTCGCCCGTCGGGCACGCAACGACGCCGATGTGGAGGAAGCTCGTGAGCTCCTGAAGACGGTCACCGGGCAGGTCCGGTTCGGCGAGCTCATGAAGGACCTCGACATCCAGGCCCACCGCCGCGCTGCGCTCTGGTGCCTGATCGACGAAGGATGGCTCAGGCCGGTGGAGCAAGGCGTCATCGAGGACTACAGCCTGATGGAGGTGGTGCCACTGCCGGGAGGCTCCTGCCGATGATCGACGAGCCACCCCTCGAGTTCGACAGCCCGGTCGTACCGATGTACTACCTCGGCGACGCCTCCAGGATCCTGATCGACGACCAGCCCTATCTCCTCGTCCAGCAGGACATGAAGAGGACGGTACTCAGGAACAGGTTCGGCTTCGACGAGGAATTCACCCACCAGCAGATCTTCGCGATCCAAGCCGCAAGGCGGCTCAAGGTCGAAAGGCCGGGATCCGAGCTTTCCCTCGGTCTTCCCAACCTCGTGGACATCACGCAACACAAGCTCGAGCGGGCGTTTTTCTATGCCGACGCCATCGGGCTCTTCCTCGAGGTCGAAAGGTTCGGACCAGATTTCCCGGGCCTCCGCGAGTCCGGCTTCCGGCGGAAGAAGGTGTCGCTCGGGGCCACCTGCCTCAAGGATCTCCTGCCCTTCATCGAGAAGACCATCAACGAGGACGCGAGACGGTCCGATCCGCGCGGCGGAAAGGTGTCGAAGTGGATCAACCTCGTTGGTCCGCGGCAGTTCCGGCGTCTCCACAACAGCTATGTCGCCGATAATTTCAGGGTCGAGGCACTCGTCAGTGCCGCCAGCGGACCGGGAGCGATCCCTTCGAAGCACAGCCCGGAAGAGCTCGAAATCTGGCTCGAGCACGCGAAGCTCTACGCAAGCCCTCTCCGTCCCAACATCAAGGGTGCGCTGCTGATGCTCGAGGCGAAGATCGAGGAGCTGAACGCAGAGCGGGCCAAGCGGGGCCGGACCATGCTCGGCATGCCGCCGCGCGAGCTCTTCGCCAGATTCGTGAAGCAGATCGGCAAGTACTACCTGCTCTCCGCGCGATCGGGGGACGACGTGGCGAGGGCGAGAATGCCGGTGACGATGAACGGCCTCCAGATCGTCAGGCCGGGCCAGCGCGTGGAGATGGACGAATGGATGATCGATCTCCTGGTCCTGCTGCAGTTCAGCGGCCTCGCCGCGAAGATGACCGACGAGGAGCGCGAACTGATCCGGAGCACGCGGATCTGGGTCACCGTCGCGATCGACGTCGCCACCAGGTGCATCCTGGCGATGCGCTTCAGTGCCCGAGCGCCATCCCAGCACTCGTCGCTGGCCGCACTTGAGATGGCTGTCTCCGACAAGACGATGCTGTCGGAGGTCATCGGCGCGGGCACGCCCTGGATCTACAACGTCCTCCTGTCCTGCCTGGTGACGGATTGGGGCTCCGCCTTCCGCGCCACCTACTTCCGCGCTTCGGTCAGCCAGCTCCGCGCCACCCACCAGTTCACCGCAGCGGGCTGGGCGGCCGGTCGGGGCACGATCGAGTCGCTCTTCAAGACGATGGGCGCGCGGTTCATGCACTGGTTCGAGGGCCGGACCTTCGGCAGCATCGTTGAACGGGGTCCCGACGGCGCGAAGGCCAAGCTCAACATCGACGAGCTGAACCGCCTGCTCGTCCGCGCCGTCGTCGACATCTACCACCACACGCCGCATGACGGCCTGGCGGGCGGCACGCCCCACAACGAGTGGCTCCGGCTGACGGCCAAGTACGGCATCCTTCCACCGCTGCATCCGGATCAGCGGCGGCACGTGTTCGGAACGAAGATTACGAAGGCCATCGGCGACAAGGGCGTGCGGCATCTGGGCATCCACTACAACCACGCCAGGCTGCAGGAGATGCGGCGCATGCAGGCGGCGCTGCCGGGGGCGAAGGCACCGCGCACCGAGATCCGGGTGGACAGGTTCAGCCTCTGGAAGATCTCCTTCTGGGACGGCGAGCAATGGGTCACGGCGGACGCGACCATGGGCCTGCCAGACGATGTTTCGGTGTGGGAATGGGTCGGAGCTGCAAAGGAGCTGGCGGCCATTCAGAGGGCGAACTCGAAGCTGAAGCTGTCCGTGCTGCTGCAGGCGGTGAACGACCTGCGCAGGGCGGGCCAGGCGGCGTCCGCCCGCGCCGAACTCGGCACCGATATCCCGAGCGCGAAGCAGTACGCGATCGTCGAAAAGAACTACTTCGACCGGGATATCGATGACGATCTCGAGGACGACGACCAGGGCGATCTTGCAGAGCTGCGCATTCCCTTCGACCCCACCGAGGTCGGCATCGACGCCTTCCGCCACCTTGGACGAAGCAGACGGGCGGCGGAGGCCTCCGCCGAGGCGGAAGTGGTCGTGCGGCCGGAGGAATCCGGCTTCGCGGGCATGGGCGGCAGCGACATTCCCGACGAGGACGGGCTCGACTTCGAATACTGACAGAAGGAGCATGACATGCAGAAATCCTACGCCCTCTTCTTCCGCGAGGCCGCGCAGGCGCTTCTCGAAACGATGGATCCCGACCTTCGCGAGCGTGCGGCGCAGATCGGTGGGATGAATACCGCCTATATCGGCACCGCCCGCGACATCCACCTCGACGAGGCATTCGAGGCGCTCATCGTGAACTCGGCGGCTGAACTGTTCGGCAAGGCGGGCAAGCGGCGGGCGCTCTTCGTCGTCGGCGAGGCCGGGTCGGGCAAGACGACGGCGGTGGAGAAGCACATCCTGAAGCGCAGGGAATTCGCCCCGAGGACGGCAGCAGACGGGACCGAATACCTGCCGCTGATCCCCATGGACGCCCCGAAGCCGCTCACCGTGAAGGGACTCGCGAAGGAGGGCCTGAAGGCGATCGGATACGAAGTCAACAACCCGCGCCTCCTGGCCACCGATCTCTTTGAACTGTGGAAGGACCAGCTCCGCGAGCGACGGGTCCTCTTCCTCGCCATCGACGAGCTACAGCATGTCCTGCGTGGAGACACGGTCAAGGAACTGCAGACGGTTGCGGACGTGATCAAGAGCCTGCTGGAAATCCCAGGGTGGCCGCTGCATCTTATCCTGTCGGGCGTTCCAGAGCTGGCAGGCTTCCTCGACCAGTCGGGCAGGTCGAACCGACAGCTCAAGGAGCGGAGCAAGGTCATCGAGCTGCGCCGGATGACGTTCCCCGAAGACATTCCGGTCATGACGAAGATCGTGAACAAGGTCGTCGCAGTCGAGGCCGGTCTGAAGCCCGATACCGCCATTCTCCGGGAAGAGTTCGTTCATCGGCTCCTGCACGCCTCCTCCGGTGCGTTCGGATCGATGATCCAGACGACCCGGCACGCCTGCGAGATCGCGCTCCGGCGAGAATCCGCAACGCTGGGAGTGGACGCGTTCGCCTCCGCATACGCCCTCGAGAGCGGTTGCCGTCCCTCGCAGAACATCTTCAACGCCGGAGATGATTGGAAGGACATCCTGCCCAGCAACTCGCTTCAGGAACTCGTCGTGGAAGGCAGGAACATGCCGCAGAAGCGCAAGAAGGAGGGGAAATAGGACGATGGACATCCTGACCAGACCCTTGAATACGCATCAGTTCGAGCTCGCCAGCGACGAACCGCTGTCGGCGTACTTGTCGCGCCTCGCGGCAGCGCGTGGCGTACGGCTGTGGGACTACCGCATCCATCGCGGCATCCTCGCCCGCTACAACAAGAAGCCGCACTATTACGAGCGTGTCGCCGCCGCGACCGGAATCGATGCCGGAGTATTGAAGCGGCACGACCTCGTGAAGAACGGTGGCACGTTCAGCGCCTTCGGCATGACGTTCGATGTCAACGACATCTGGGCGAAGTCCGCGCGCGTGTGCCCGTGCTGCATCCGGGAGGACATCGAACATGGCACCGGGCGCATTGAGGCCCGGCCGCGGCTGCGGTTCGGCTGGATGCTCCGCACCCTCGGCCATTGCGCGAAGCATGGCGTCCCGCTCACGGTGGTCGGTTCCGACTATGACCGGATCTCGTACGGAGACCTGGCTGGCACGCTGGCGCTTCACCGGGGTGCTCCCGAGAAGGATCCGGATGTTGGTAACGATGCGGCGGCTCCCGCGGGATCCTGCATTCTGGCATCGGACGTCTACTTCCAGCGGAGGGTCGCTTCGGCTGCGGCGGGCGATGTCTTCGATGCCCTGGTCGGTGCAGCTGGTGATGCTCCCGCTGGCGGGCGGGACGATCCCCTCCCACGGGCCCCTGCAGACGCCCCCCGCGATAACGATCTGCAGATGCTCGACGCACTTCCGGTTCCGGCGGCGCTACTTCTCACCGAAGTCATCGGCGGGATGGAGCTGTTCGGAGACAGGTACAGCCGCCGCGCAGCTTCCGGCGAGGATCGGCAGACAGCCGTCGCCGCGGGATACCAGATCACGCGACTAGGTCATGACGGGTTGCGCGAGTTTCTGAGGAAGCGGGACGCGCGCCACTGGCATGTGTCGCGGCGCGGCCACTTCAAGAATCTCTACGGCAGGCTGCAGGAGCTGCTGTCGAGCCGGACCGAAGCTGAGGGATATGGCGGCATCATCCGTTTCGTGGCGGAGCATGCCCATTCGAACCACGCGCTGGGGCCGGAAGACGCCTTTCTCGGTCTGCGCCTGCCCCGGCGGCTGCATAGCATCAGGACGGCCGAAGTCGAGCACGGCATTCACCGGATCACCCTGAGGAGCATCCTGGAGTCCGCTGGACTGCTGCCTGCGAAATCAACTGGTCGAGGAGACGGGCGCGTCGTCATCGCCTCCGAGACCTTCGACAAGCTGATCGGCGACTGGAGGGAGCGCCTGCCCGCCGAGGAGGCCAAGGCACGCTTCGGCGTCAGCGGTGCCGCTCTCGAGGAAATCGTCCGACACGGCCTCCTAGCGGAGAAGGACCGTGACCGCCGACGCCGAAGCCGTCTGAGCAGGTCGTCCTACCTGGAATTCTGCGAGCGGCTCGACCGCCTGCCCCGCTCCCTGCCCCGGGATGGCATGAAGACGCTGCAGGACATGACAAGGGTCGTCAACCGGAGCTATGCCGAGATCATCGCACTGATACTCGACGGAACCATAGCGTCGGCGACCGTCGACGAACGCAAGGCCAGGGAATTCGGCTTCGACAGCATCTTCGTCGATCCCCTCGAGGTCAAGGCCGCGTTCCATGCGGCTTCGCCTCCCGGGATCACTTTCCAATGCACGGAGCGCATGCTTGGGACCACGACGAAAACGGTCAGGCGGCTGGCGGCAGCAGGTCTCCTGAAAACAGTGGTAGCGGACAACCCGCTGCACCGGACGCCGCAGACCTACATCCTGCCAGCGGCACTCGAGGACTTCCAGCGGGCATACATCTCGCTCTTCGAGTACGCGAAGGGCCGAGGACAGATAGCGCTGGTGAAGAAGCGGCTGGCGGAGGGTGGAATGGTTCCTGCGTTCGAGGAGCCGGGGGCGGCTACCTTCTACCGGAGAGAGGGGCTGCCGGGCATCTAAGGGCGGGGCTGCCGACCGTAGCCGGGAGGGGCCGCCGGGCACCCAGGGGACGTCGTCGTCGAGTCCGCATCGAGATTTCGAGAGCATTGAAACCCGCTTCGGCGGGTTTTTCTTTTGGCGAAATCCGGGCGGCAACGGGTGGTGAAAACGTGACATAACAGAGGGCGAAACCGTGACATTGGAAGTGCAAACGGTTTTTTGGGTATTTGATTTCGCTGGTAAATTCCGTTCGGGAAAGCGTTTTTGTGACATTTCAGAAGCGTCTTTCCAACCTTTGTGTCCGGGAAACCAAAGTTTGGTCACCTGAAAGCATAGTTCTTACTCAAAGCATGCAACAGATTGCCTCTCAGCTTCGGCTGGGAGGCATCCCATCCTGGGAGGGCTCGGAGAACTACGTTAGGCAGGCATGAGGTGACAGGCCGTAAGGGCCCAGAGAGCGGCCGGAAGCGGTTCACAATATCAATATTGTCTCGCATTTTGATCAGCACTACACGAAGAAGGATGCCGACCTTTCTCTGGATCCAGAGACCTGAGCACTAGCGGCGCATTCGAGACGGCTCGGGTACCCTTCACTGATAATCCCAGCTAAGCTCGACACATACCCAGTCAAGGGAGGCGAACGTGGGTTTGTTCGATGGACTTTTGGGTCACGGCTCAACGGTAGATCCAGCGGATCTCGATAAGCGACTAAATGGCGTGTTTATTGAGGGCGAACAACCTCAGCTCGCGTTCAAAGTCATCCGCGACTTCTTCGTATTCACGCAGCACCGCGTGATATTGGTCGACATTCAGGGGATCACGGGCAGCAAGGTCGACTATACGTCGATCCCCTATAAAGCGATCACGCGCTTCGCCGTGGAAACAGCCGGAACGTTCGATCTCGATTCTGAGCTGAAAATTTGGGTATCCGGCAGTACCGCGCCGATCAGCAAGACACTGAAGAAGGGCACGGACGTTCGAGGAATCCAGCGAGCGCTTGCAACAGGCGTTCTGCGGTAGCCTTCGTCCAACCCGGCCAAATGACAGTCTCTTCCCCTCCTTATCCAACCATAGATGATTTGAAGTTCGAGATCGGACAGGTCCAGGTGTGCTGGAGCTTTCTTGAGACGGAGATGCGTCGTGACCTAGCCGCGTCAGGTTCGGATATGACGGCAGCAAAAGGCGCGATCATAACCCGTTGGCGGACCCACATGCGAAAAGTAGCTGCCAAACAAATCACCAGGGAGTTGACAGATTACATCGACACCGTCGAGCGGCTCGCCAAGTCGCGCAACCTGCTAGCACACGGCATCCAATCTTTGTCTGCTGATCCTTGGAAAGATCCAGTGCCTTTCGTTGTCTGTTCAGCGTCTGATGGATCACTGCATACGATCACGATCGAAATGCTTCGGGATCTATCCAGAGAGATAAACAAAGCAAGATCTCGGCCATCCACTTGGCACATTGATCGATAGAAGCGTCTGCGGTCTGCAGGTGTCTTCGACATTCGCAACGTAGGTACCACGCGAGCTCCATCCAATTCGCGAGTAGATAACTCACGTCATTGCGGCAAATGATCTGGCAATAGCAAGGTAACCCTCCGGTGACGATTGCCATGCGAGGGTCGCCCAAACTGGAGCCTTTGGATGCCTTACCAGCCCACTCATACCTATGTTATTGGCGACGTTCACGGTCGCGCCGATCTGTTGGAGGCCATGCTGGGCCATTTTGCGAAAGAAGGAGCGGCGAAAGGCTTCCCTTATCGCATTATCTTCCTGGGCGACATAATTGACCGCGGGCCGTTCTCGAGGGATGCGCTGGCCCAAGTTAGGGAAGCGGTGCGAGGAATTCCCGGCTCACGCTTCATTCTTGGGAACCACGACGCAATACCACTGACCATATTTGACGAGAGCAGCTCGGAAAGGGCGGAAAGGCGACTGCTTCATTGGATTACCAACCAGGGCGGCGACGCGACCCTGTCTTCCTATGGTCTCGACATCGAAACGCTTACCTTGGCGGGCTTCAGGCATCACTTCGATAAAGAGCACCTAGCGTTCCTGCGTCAGGGCCAGCGCTACGTCGAGCTGGAACGCCACATTTTAGTCCATGCGGGCATCAAACCGGGAATCCCATTACCTAGACAAGATCTCCATGACCTCATGTGGATCCGCGAACCTTTCCTCCACCATCAGGGTACATTCGGTAAGGTGGTCATCCATGGGCACACACCTACAGAAACTGGCGTTCCAGAACTATATCCAAACAGACTGGCTCTGGACACAAAGGCCTACGCGAGTGGGCGTTTGACCGCGGCGCACCTCATTGATGCGGAGATATTCGAACTCCTTTGGACGTCACCGAATTCACCACATGCCGTTGAAGTGATTTCGCCGCTCACCATCGACTACCATTCATCTCCATAGGTAAGCGCACAATGAAAGCCCTCGACCAAGGAGAATGGAGATGAGGTCATTCGAGGGCTCGGAAGAAGCCGTACCCGCACTTGGTCTCAACAACAGCCCGGCTCATATGCGATGAAGGCTGGCTGCCGATTATTGAGCGGTTTTTTTAGGGCGATCGCAGAACTCTCCGAGGATTCTGTAACCGGGACTGGCTTCGATGAAACGTATGGGAGTCTACGCGTTCATTTCGACAGTTGGGACTAGAAGCAAAAGAAAGTGCGTATTTGATAAGGCTGGAATATTTAACCGGGACCCGCTCATACCGCTTCTGTAAAACCTGCGGGCAGCCTCGCCACTTGCGTGACGACCGCGGCTGGCTCTTCGTTGCATGCTATGTAAATTCGAAAGGCCGCAATGCCTTGCCCCCGACGACGGCTCACTCAACTTATAGAACCTATCCATAAAGGCTTGAGACTGAGTAGGTGAATTTATTCGTCAAGAGGACCACCTTGTGCCAAGAACTCATTCGTCCGCTGCTTCACCCGGGGGCGAACAAACCTGATTTCAAAGGTGCCATCAAAATCGATCACCATCTGGGTTTCGCCAGTTTTGGCAGCATCGAACACTGCGCGAATAGCCTTTTCGGCCTCACCACGGCTCCATTCATTCGGACGTGCGGGCACCGCATCCTCCCCAATTAGGATATTCTTAACCGAATCACTGCTGACTAGGCGGAGTGTTGCGCGACTTTACGAGGTTACGAGCGAAAATTCAGGATAGTAAACGGCGAAAAACACGTTCCGGAGCAGCATATGACGTCCAATATTTTTCTGCTGGACACGAATATTGTTAGCGAAACCCAGAAGCGTAGGTTTGGGCCGGAATTGATGAGGTGGCTGCATGCTAACTGGCCTGTCGCCATTCCCTATCCTGTCATCTTAGAAGTTAGGTTCGGGATCCTCCAACGACAGCGCGATGATCCCGCTGGTGCCGCAAAGCTAAGACTCTGGTACGATGCGCTGCTTGAGACTGAACCTGAGTTTCCTGCCATGACAATGGGAATCGCAGAACTTCAAGCGCAAATGCTCGAAGTGCCTTACCTGAAGAACCTCTGGATTAACCAATCACCAAAGGGAAGGCGTCCTCCCGGTCAAGACCTCTGTATTGCAGCGATCGCAATCGAGCACCAGATGCCCATCGCTACGCTTAACACCAAGGATTTTCTTCAGATAAACCAGTACTTCCCGCTGCCGGGAGTACTGGATCCCGTATCAGGCGTGTGGGCCGTTCAGCCAGTCGGGGAGTCCCAATCAGCATGGTTTTCTCGAGGACTGGTGTGACGACTGCAGAGTGCGGCTCTATGCGTAGATGCCCTCGTCAGATAGGTGGTTTGAGGCGCTTACTAGGTGCGCTCTGAGCGGTACCAAAGCCGCGCATGAAAGCTCGAAGTGTTTGAGGACGAGCTTTCGCGTGATCGCTGTTTGCACTCTAGTGGCAGTCCAGTTGCCCCGCATGCCGATCCCGATGACAGCATTCCCAGGAGGTGAATCGTATGCCTTCGGCGAAGGCCGTCTGTCTTGAGTTGGTGATTAGCT
>NZ_JALPRY010000013.1:0-10312 GCF_023223505.1 Neorhizobium turbinariae | reverse complement strand
GATAATTTCCCGCAATCCCGGGTCAGCTCTCAGTGCAAATCAACAGTCCTTGCTAACCTCCAGGCATTCTTCAACGGCGAAAAGCCGCCCACCACCGTCAACTGAATCGGACGTGACATGATCATTCGCCAAGCACTCTTCGAAGGTCGCATCCACGAAGGTAAGGAAGCCGCCTTCAAGGCATATGTGGCAGATAAATTGATGCCGATGTGGCTGGAGTTCCCCGGCGTTCGCGAAGTCCGCGTGCTCTATGCTATTGAGCGGGACGAGGGCGCTCCCGCTTATCCCATGGTGCTGTCGACTATGTACGACAGCCGGGAGGCACTGGATGAGGCACTGAACTCCCCGGTTCGATATGCAAGCCGGGATATGACCAAGGGCTTGCTCGCCATGTTCGACGGCGTCATCCACCACCATGTTTTTGAGCTAGAAGCTTGATTCTGCGCGACGACGGCGTTGCCGCCGCCTGAAATGTGGGGCGACGGGTAAGGAGCAGTCAATCATCTCTGCTCCTCATGCTTCTGCATACTCTATGCAGCGGGAGTCCGTCTACCTTCAGGCTACACCGCCGAGGCAGACGTACTTGAGTTCCAGAAATTCCTCGATGCCGTAGCGTGACCCCTCGCGTCCGAGGCCGGAGAGCTTGACACCTCCGAAGGGAGCTTCAGCAGTCGAAATAAGTCCTGTGTTGACGCCCACCATGCCGTACTCAAGCGCTTCCGCGACCCTGAACACACGCGCCATGTTTTTCGCGTAGAAATAGGATGCAAGGCCGAACTCGGTATCATTGGCCTGTCGAATGACATCAGCCTCGTCCTTGAACTTGAACAGTGGTGCGACGGGACCGAAGGTTTCTTCCCGAGCGACCGTCATCTCGGCTGTGACGTCGGCAAGTACGGTAGGTTCATAGAATGTGTTGCCGATCGAAAGGCGCTTGCCTCCGGTGACGGTTCTGGCTCCCTTGCCCAAGGCGTCAGCCACGTGTTCTTCTACCTTTTCCAGCGCTGCTCGGTCGATCAATGGTCCGAGGATCACGCCATCGTCAAAGCCGTTGCCCGTGACGAGCTTGCCCACAGCACCGGCCAGCTTTTCGGCGAACGCATCATAGACCCCGTCCTGCACGTAGATGCGATTTGCACAGACGCAGGTTTGGCCGTTGTTGCGGAACTTGGCGATGATCGCCCCCTCAACTGCCGCATCCAGATCCGCATCGTCGAACACGATGAAAGGAGCATTGCCGCCAAGTTCAAGGCCGAGCTTCTTGATGGTCGGCGCCGATTGCCTGTAGAGTTCCGCACCGACTTCCGTAGAACCCGTGAAGGTAAGCTTCCGGACAGTTGGGTTCGCTGTCATCTCGCCACCGATTTCTCGCGCCGAGCCGGTGATGACGCTGAATAGTCCCTTCGGAATGCCAGCCCGCTCGGCTAGAATTGCAATGGCGATAGCCGAAAACGGCGTCTGCGACGCTGGCTTCAATACCATTGCACACCCAGCCGCGAACGCCGGCCCGGCTTTGCGAGTGATCATGGCATTCGGGAAGTTCCATGGCGTGATCGCGGCAACCACCCCAATGGGCTGCTTCATGACCATGATCCGCTTGTCGGGCTGGTGGCCGGGAATGATATCCCCATTGATACGGCGACCTTCTTCTGCGAACCACTCGATGAAGCTTGCACCATAGGTGATTTCTCCCATGGCCTCAGCAAGTGGCTTGCCCTGTTCGAGCGTCAGGATCTTTCCAAGGTCCTCCTTGTTCTCCATCATCAATTCGAACCACTTGCGCAGCACGACACCGCGCTCCTTTGCAGTGCGTGCGGCCCAGTCTTTCTGCGCAATGCGAGCTGATTCAATTGCGGCGCGGGTTTCGGCCGCGCCAAGCTTCGGCACGTGCCCGATGATCTCACCGGTCGCCGGATTGTCGACCGCAATATGGTGGTCCGCGCTTGCCTGAACCCATTCACCACTAACCAAAGCCGCTTCACGGAAGAGAGATTGATCCTTGAGCTTCATTTCTTCCAACTCCTGTTGTCTTGCGCATCGTGGTGTTAGCGGGCCTCGTCGAGGATCAGGTCCGCAGCCTTTTCCGCAATCATGAAAACAGCGGCCTGCGTGTTCCCAGAAACCATGGTGGGCATGATCGAGGCGTCGGCAATGCGAAGTCCCTCGATGCCACGGACCTTGAGCGCAGGATCGGTAACGGCACCTTCGTCCACCCCCATCCGGCAGGTTCCGCAGATATGGTAGATCGTCTGGCCGTCGCGTCGGGCGAAATTAAGCCAGTCTTCATCCGTCCTGCATTCAGGACCGGGGCTCATCTCCCTGTCTCGGAAAGCGTCCAAGGGAGCCTCCTCGACGATCCTTCGAGCGACCTTCATTCCGTCCACGATAGCTCGACGGTCCTCCTCCGTTGCTAGAAAATTAGGTCGTATGGCTGGTGGCGCAAAGGGGTCGGGAGATCTGGAATGTATGGTTCCCCGCGACTCCGGCCGAAGCTGAGTGACGCCGATGGTCATTCCAGGAAGCCGATCAAGCTTACGCTCCGCTGCATTGGCGTAACTCGCATGTATGAAGAAGTACTGGACGTCGGGCCCATCCAAGCCCGGTCGGGTCCGGACGAAGCCATGGACGAGCCCGGTACCGAGCGTCAGGATGCCACTCCGCGTCGCGAAGTAGCGTGTAACCGCGAGTCCGAGCTTTAGGCCACGCGTCTGCTCGTTGAGGGTGACCGGCAGCTTCACACGCCAATTCATCCGGGTGCAGAAATGGTCGATATAATTTGCCCCCACGCCCGGCAGAAAGTGCCGGACCTCAATCCCTAGTGGCTGCAATATCCGTGGGTCGCCTATGCCAGACAGCTCCAACAACTGCGGCGTCTGGGCAGCACCTGCGGTCAGGATGACTTCGCGTCGAGCGTGGACCTCGACGGAACTGCTGCCCAGGCGCAGTTCGACGCCCGTCGCCCGGCCGTTCTCCAGAAGAATACGCGTTACGTGCGCATTGGTTCTGACCTTAAGGTTGGGTCTGCTCAAGGCTGGCTGAAGATAGGCAGCAGCCGCGCTCACCCGACGGCCACGTCGTTGGTTCACCTGATAGTAGCCGAAGCCGTCCTGACGATCTCCGTTATAGTCGGCACTGCGTTCGTAGCCCGCGCTCTCCGCCGCAGAGATGAACGCTTCGGCGATTAGCGGACGTTCCTTGACTTCAGTGACTGGCAGCGGACCACCTCGCGCACGCAAAGACGAAGCTGGGCCGTCGTAGTCTTCAAGTTTTCGGAAATAGGGGAGCACTTCCTCGAAGCTCCACCCCCGGCAGCCCTGTTGCGCCCAACCGTCATAGTCCTGCGGCTGCCCGCGTACGTAGATCATGCCATTGATCAAGGTCGAGCCACCGAGCCCCTTGCCGCGGGGAACCGAAATGACCCTGTTGCCGGTGGCCTCCTCCGGCTCGGTTTGAAAGCGCCAGTTGAAGTCCGGATTAGTGAGCAGCTTACTGAAGCCTGCGGGAATCTCGACCCAGAGGCTTCGCGCGGCCTTGCCGGCTTCCAGCAGCAGGACTGTGTACTTCCCAGATGCCGTCAGACGGTTTGCAAGAACGCAGCCAGCCGTGCCACCGCCGACGATGATGTAGTCGAATGACTCGCGATCCTGCTGCATTAGTTCACCCCCCTGATCGCTTTGGTGTGTGGGAGCGAGGAAGGAAGGATCTTGCCCGGATTGAGCAGGCCACTTGGGTCGAGCGCAGTCTTCAATGTGGAAGCGAGGCGCAGGTCGCTTTCGGGAGCAAGCCGCAGCCATTCATCCACCCGATATTGCCCCAATCCATGTTCCGCAGAGATGGAGCCCCCGTGCTTGATGACGGCATCGTGTACTATGCGGTTGATTGCCTTTTGATCGTGATCCGGTCGGAACAGGACATTGTAGTGGAGATTGCCGTCGCCCAAGTGGCCGAAGATATTGAGCCCCGCTCCGGGAGCTGCATCTACCAGAGCGCCCCCGGCATCATCCAGGAATTCGCGCAAGTGCGTGAGTGATACGGATATGTCGTGCTTCAGGCTAGGACCGTCCCGCGCTTCCGCTTCGGTGATGTGCTCGCGCAGAGCCCAGAGCTGCCGAGCCTGCGCCTCCGATTCCGCAACAACGCCATCGATAACCCAGCCATTCTCCAACCCGCCTGCCAACACACCTTCGGCTGCGTCGCGCAGTCCGGAAAGACTGGAGGCTCCTTCAAGAAGAATGAACCAGTCACCAGCGGTGATAGGTGGCTTCAGATGCGCATGCCGGCTGACGAGATCCAGAGAGTTGGCAGAGATAAGTTCGAAAGCTGAAAGCGCTTCTCCGATCTCCTGCTGGGCGTGGCCGAACAGCGAAATGGCGGCTTCAAGACTGCTAACGCTGAGGAGGGCTGTGACGGAGTGACGAGGAACGCTCACGAGCCGCAGAACTGCGGCGGTGACGATGCCCAAAGTACCCTCGGAACCGATAAACCACTGCTTCCAGTCGTAGCCGGCATTGTCCTTGCGCAGATGGCGCAAGCCGTTTGATACACTACCATCAGCAAGAACGACCTCAAGCCCGAGCGTAATATCGCGCGTCATCCCATAGCGAAGAACATTCAATCCGCCGGCGTTCGTGGCTATCACGCCCCCGACAGTAGCGGAGCCTTCTGCTGCGATGGCGATCGGAAGCATCCGGTCCATAGTAGCCGCCTTCTCGCGAACGGTCTGGAGGATTGCACCCGCTTCTACTTCCACGGTCATGCCGATCGGATCGAGCGAGCGGATCGTCTGCATACGGTTCAGGGAAAGGACGACCTGGCCCCCAGTGGTGTCCGGGATGGCCCCGGCGGCAAGGCCGGTGTTGCCGCCTTGGGGCACGATGCTGATGCCAGAATCACCGCAAAGTCGGACGATGGCGGCCACCTGGGCTGTTGAGGCAGGGCGTACCACGCATGCTGGGACCCCCGTGGTGCTTCGCTTCCAGTCCGTCGCATAAGGTGCGGTGTCTTCTGCTGTGGTCAGGACGTATCGCTCGCCCACGATGCCAGAGAGCGCCGAGAGAAGATCGGTTCGGCTCGTCATGCCAGTGCACCCATGTGCTGCGCCATCAGCACGATCTGGGACTCCAGCATTGGTTTGCCGGGAAAGATCCTGCACCCTTTCGCCTTCGCCGCCTCAAGCAGTGGTGTCATGGCGGGTTCCATGATGGCATCCGCGACAAGCTGATCCCGATGAAGCTGTGAGAGGTCTAAGGGTGGCTCATCGCCGGAACGCATTCCCAGCGACGTCCCGTTGACGACCAGTGCATGGTCCGCAACCCGCTGAGCATTGGTTGCGACCGTAAGAGCCGGATATGCAGCTTTAAGGCGTTCGGTAAGGCTCACGGCACGCTTCACGGTCCGATTTGCGATAGTGATGTGGGTCACTCCTGCCTCGGCGAGGGCGAATGCGATGGCGCTGGAAGCTCCCCCCGCGCCCGCAACATAGGCCCTCATCCCCGCCGGATCCGCGCCTCCAACACGCAAGGCTTCAACAAAGCCGATACCGTCAAGCATGGCCCCGACCATGCGACCGTCAGGCTCGCGGCGAACGCAATTGACGGCGCCGATGTTGTGCGCAGCGTCCGTGACCTCGTCACACAGCGCGAGCATGTCCGTCTTGTGCGGCACCGTCGCAATGAAGCCCCCGAAGTTCTCCATACGCCGCAGACCATCAACAAGCCCCTTCAAGCCGTCCGGTTTGACATGGAATGGCACGAGCACCGCATCCACGTCCTTCGACTTCAGCAGGGCGTTCATCACTTCCGGCGTCTTCACATGATAGATGGGATCGGCGAGAATGCCGTAGATGCGGGTGCGTCCGGTGACTGGCGGCAAGAAGCTCCGGTAGAGCTCATTGTGATCCGCGGCGATCGGAGAGGTCATGAGAGGATCCTATGCATTGCCTTGTGCGACACGTCTCGGCGTGCCTCAGGTCATGTACAGGCCACCGGCAACGTCGATGGTCTGGCCAGTCACAAAGCTTGCTTCTGGCGAGGTAAGGTAGAGGGCAAGATCGGCAACTTCCTCGGGGGCGCCCAATCGCCCCATCGGCGTCATTCGCACCTGTTCCTCGTTGACTTCGCCGGCGACGGCGCGAACCATAGGGGTTTCGATGCGGCCCGGCGCTATGGCATTGACCCTGACTCCGAAGGGTCCGAGTTCTGCGGCAAGATGCTTCGTAAAGCCGATCAGGGCAGATTTCGTTGCGGCATAGTGGCAAGCTACGATGGGCGAGTATGTCTTGCCTGCAACCGAAGACATGTTGACGATCCAGCCGGCATTCGCCTCCCGCATGCTGGGGGAGAGCGCACGGATAGTATTGAAGCAGCCGGAAAGGTTGACGGCGACGACCCGGTTCCACTCCGCTGGATCCATCTCCCAGATCTTGTGTGCGATGCCTTCATGCTTCGGCGAAATCCCGGCGTTGTTCACGACAGTGTCGAAGGGGCCGCCGATCCGGCCTGCCGCATCCCCGAGTGCCTTCTCTACGGACGGATAATCCGCGACATCCAGCACCAAGGGGATCGCGCTGCCCTTGCCGTCGACTTCGATCAGCCGGACCGTTTCATTGATGTCGGCTTCGTTCATGTCAGCAACGCCGACCATAGCGCCACGCGCTGCGAAGCGCTGCGCAATGGCCCGACCGATGCCGCGCCCTGCGCCGGTCACCAGAACGCGGCGTCCAGCATGGCTCGGCCTGTAGGCGATTTCTTCCGGATTGATTTCTCGATGAGACATTTTCAGATTCCCAGATATGCTTGACGGACATGGTCGTTGTGGAGCAGTGCATCGGACGTGTCGGCCAGGACGATCTCGCCGTTCTCCAGCACGTAGCCCCGGTCAGCCGCCTTCAGTGTGTGGAAGACGTTCTGCTCGACGATCAGGACGGTTGCCCCTGTCTTCACAATCGTCTCGATGACATCGAACACCTGCGTGACGATGATCGGCGCAAGGCCGAGAGAAGGCTCGTCGAACATCAGGAGTTTGGGCCGAGCCATCATGCCGCGGGCGATTGCGACCATCTGCTGTTCGCCGCCTGACAATGATCCGGCTTTCTGGGCAAGACGCTCGCGCACTCGCGGGAACAGCGACAGGACCTCCTCCAGTGCAGCGTCCTTGTGCTGCCGCGCCGCCTTCCGATAAGCGCCCATCAAAAGGTTTTCCTGAACCGTCATGTCCGGGAAAAGCTGACGCCCTTCCGGGATCAAGGTGATGCCTCGATCGACCATCTCGTGCGAGGAAAGCCGGGTGACGTCCTCACCTTCGAAGGTGATCTTGCCTGTGGTAGGGCGGATCAGTCCGGCAATGGTACGAAGAGTGGTGGTCTTTCCAGCGCCATTTGCGCCCACAATGGTGACGACTTCCCCGGCCTCCACGGCCAGCGAGATATCGTGAAGAATGGTTGTCGGGCCGTAGCCGGCGTGAATGTTCTCAAGCCTGAGCATCGATGAATTCCTTTCCAAGATAGGCCTCGACGACCACTGGATCCTTGACCACCTCGCGAGGCTCGCCCTCGGCGATGATCTTGCCGGAATTCAGAACGATCACGCGATCTGAGAGGGACATCACCGCCTGCATGACGTGCTCGATGGCAACGATGCTGACGCCGCTTTCGCGGATCGACTTCATCAGGTCGATCGCCCGGCGAACATCCGTCTGGTTGATCCCCGCCATCACTTCGTCGAGCAAGAGGATGCGTGGCTTCATCGCCATGACACGAGCGACTTCCAGCCGCTTCAGGCCGCCTATGGTCAACCCGCGTGCCTCGGCATGGAGCCAGGGCCCAAGCCCCATCCGCTCGGCCGTCTCACGCGCAACTTCGCGGGCTTCTTCGACATCGGAATATCGATGGAACGCGCCGACCATGATGTTCTCTTCAACGGTCATTGCGGCGAATGGCTGGACGATCTGGAAGGTGCGACCGACGCCAATCGTTGCGAAGTCGCCAGGAGTAGCAGGACTTTGCCAGCTACCGTCGGCGGCGCGAACCGTTACCGATCCGCTATCCGGTTTCAGAAAGCCGGAAATCATGTTGAAGACGGTTGTCTTGCCTGCACCATTCGGCCCGATCAACCCGAGGATTTCTCCTTCCCTAAGCGTGAAACCGACGTCGTTGGTGACGTGAAGGCCGCCAAAATGCTTCTGCAGGTGCTCCACACGCATGACGTCGGAACCGATCGGTGCCCTCTGGCTTGCGTCAGACGTAGCCGCGCTTGCGGCAATCGTGCCTGCTGACACGCCCCGCTCACGCCTCTGCTTCGTGAAGCGAGAGATCAGCCCCATCAGGCCGTTGGGCATGAACAGAACGACCAGCATCAAGACAACGCCATAGACGAAGCCGTGGAGGCCCAGCGCATGCGCCCCAAGCCAACCACGCGCCAGTTCGCTGATGGGTACGAGAAGAACAGCGCCGAGGAGGGGACCGAACACGGTTCCCAAGCCGCCGATCAGGGCAAACATCGCGATCTGGATCGACATTTGCAGTGAGAACATCGCAGCGGGCTCAATGAATGTCAGGTACATGGCATGAAATGTACCCACAAAGGCTGTGAGTGCGGCAGATACCGCAACGGCTGCGAGCCGCACCCGTACCGTTCCAACGCCAGCGGCCAGTGCTGCCGATTCCCGCTCGCGGGTCGCCACGAGGTAGAAGCCCATCCTGTGCGAGCGGATCCACCAAGCGATCGCCAAGGTCAGCAGAAGCAGGCCGAACGCGATGAGCAATTGGGGGAGCCGGTCACGAAAGACCATCCATTCCCAACCAATCTGCAAAGGGATCATCAACCCAGTTGCGCCGCCAGTGAGTTCACGCCAATGAAGGGCGAGAACCCGGAACACTTCCAGAAAAGCGATGGTAGCAAGAGCGAAGAAAGGACCGTGCAGGCGGAAGCAGGGATAGCTGATGATCACTGCGGCCACGACGGCTATCGCAGCGCCGGCGAACATCCCGATCCACGGACTGATCCCCATGTTCATCAGGATGACACCGGTGTAGGCGCCGATCCCGTAGAAGATGGCATGCCCCAACGAAAGCTGGCCGGCAAAGCCACCCACGATGTTCCAGGCTGTTGAAAGGGCAGCGAAGATGCAGATCGTGATGAAGATATGGTAGACGAACTGGTTGCCGACCATGACGGGGATGAGGAGCAGTGATGCAAGGATAACAGCAAGTGGGATAGCCTTCAGCATCCAGCCATTGGAGGCTGCCTGCGGTCTGGGGGAAGTGGAGGAAATATCTGTCATGGCGACACGTGCGATAGGTTGAGACGCGAGCTGAACAGGCCCGACGGCTTCAGGATGAGGATCAAGAGGAACACGCCAAAGACGGCGACCTCACGAAGGTCGGAGCCGATGTAAAATCCCGCAAAGCTGTCGATCAGGCCGATGATCATGGCGCCGGCAAAGGCCCCTCCGATCGATCCAAGACCTCCCAGAACGACGACGACGAACGCGGTCAGGACGAAGTATGTGCCGATACCAGACGAGGTTGGATAGAGCGGGGCGATGAGGACCGAGGCGACTCCCACACAGGCGGCGCCGATGCCAAAGGTCAGGATGTAGATCCAATTGACATTGATACCCATCAGCTGAGCAGCCGCGCGGTTTTGGGCGACGGCGCGGATGGCACGCCCGGTCTGCGTGCGCGAAAGGAAAAACTGGAGAACCACGACAACTGCAATGGAAGCAACTAGGATGGCAACCTGGCCCGAGAGCAGGCGTACAGGACCAAGCTGCAGAGGGGTTCGGAGTCCACTTGCCGGCGTGCTAGAGATGTCGGCACCGAAGACCAACAGCGCCAGGTTGATAAGCGCGGTCGAAAGTCCAACCGTAGCGAAGATCTGTATGTGATCGTCGTCGGCAGACATCAGGGGCTGTATCAGGAACCGCTGTGTCACGGCGCCCAGCAGAAAGAGGGCCGGTGCAACGAGAATAACCGTCGCAAACGGGTGGATCCCCATCCAGGTCGTCAGGACGTAAGTCAGATACATGCCCACCATGAGGAATTCCCCATGGGCGAAGTTGACGACTTTGACGATGCCGAAGATCAAGGTCAGGCCCACGGCGACGATGGCGAATAGACTGCCGAGCATGATCCCGTTGGTGAGAACTTGTAAGAAAGTGTTCATTGGCCTCTCCAGGACAGAAAGGTGCCGGGCGGTGACCGCCCGGCACGTCAGAAGGGCTCACTCACCCAGCTTGATTGGCGTCATGGCAGCGGAATCCGGGAACACCGTGACCAGCTTTCCGTCCTGCCACTGCATCCCCATCATTTCAG